>JAPUKT010000287.1 GCA_027295555.1 Deltaproteobacteria bacterium | reverse complement strand
CGATGAGCGCCGGTCCGTCCTTGCCGATCACCCGAACGCGCGAGCCTCGCGCGATGAACTCGCGCTCGCTGGTGGCTTCGTGACGCTGCCCCTCGATTGTGACCTTGCCGGCGGGACGAAGGTCGGTGAGGGCCTCACCGATTTGTCCGACGAGATCCGATGCAGTGGGCGCGGAAAGAAAGCCGGTTTCGGCTTCCTGCAAGACGAGGGCTCGCCCCATCGCCGTGCGTGACAACAAACGACCGACCACTAGGGCGAGCACGAAGGCGCCCAACATCGACAACATGACGCGGGTCATTGCGTCGGTGAGCACGCCGGTCTTGAAAGACACGTCGATCGGAATGCCGATCAGGGCGAGCACCAGAGACGTGAGGACGAAGATCAAACCAAGCACGCCTGGGACGCCGAGGCCAGGTATGAAGAAGATCTCGACGACCACCAGCGCGACGCCGGCGATGAAGAGCAGCGCCTCTTCCCATCCGACGAGATGGACCACCGCGTGCCCACCGAAGAACAAGGCGAGCGCGAGGAAGCCCGCGATGGTAAAGGGCCCGACGCTCCGCGTGTAGAACGCGATCATGAGACCGAGCATGCCGACCGAAAGCAGCAAGCCGCTCACGGTCGGCTCGGTCAGCAAGCGCGCGACTTCTTCGCCCCAGTTGACCTCGACGCGGTCGATTTTCGGGTCTTTCAGGGTCAGCGCCTCCATGACGGCATCGAGGTTGGCCGCCTCGCCATCGGCGATCCCGAGCTTGACCGCCTGGTCGGTATCGAGGGTCAGGAGCTTGCCCTCTTTGATGACCCCTTTGATGACGACCTCGCGGTCGACCATCGCCTCGGCGATGTCGCCGCGACGCCCGTTTGCTTCGGCTGTCGTGCGCATCTCGGCGCGCATGTACGACACCATCTTCTCGCCGACGGCTTCCATCTGTCCACCGCCACCCGCCTGAACCGGCGTTGCGGCGCCGATCGTCGCGCCCGTGCTCACCAGGATGTTGTCACAAGCCAATGCGATCAGTGCACCCGCGCTGATCGCGCGGGGATGGATGTAGGCCACGGTACGCGGGGCGGCATCCAACAGGGCGTCACGGATTTGAATCGCTGCATCGACGCGCCCACCCAACGTGTTGATGTCGAGGACGATGGCGACGGCATCGGGGTGTGTCTTGATCGCGCGCCGAACGAAGGCCGCAAGCCCGAGCTCGACCGTGCGATCGATCCCGATGACGACCACCTCGCTGCCCGGCGGCGCCTCGAGCGGGAGTGCCTGAACGTCGCTGGGCTTGTTCGCGCTTGGAGCCGGCCGGTACCCCGTGCTGCTCGGCTTCTGGCCGAGTGTCACCTGCGCCGTGCACAAGAGCAGGCTCGCGACGACGAAGGCACGAAAGCTCAAGCCAGGGATTCGAACCCGCTTCACCAGGGGAACCTAGCTCCCCTGGGACCCTAGCTCAATGCCGTAATTCTTCAGGATCGCGCGGGCCAGGGCGGACTTGTGAACCTCGTCCGGCCCGTCGTAAATCCGGGCGGCCCGTTCGTGTCGGAAGAACCACGCAAGGGGGGTGTCGTCGGTCATGCCCAGTGCCCCGTGCACCTGGATCGCCCGGTCGAGCACGCGTTGGAGAACCCCCGCGGCGAAGAATTTGATCGACGAGATCTCGCTGCGCGCAGCGCGTGTGCCCTCACGGTCGATCTTCCAAGCGGCATGATAGACCATCCAGCGCGCGGCGTCGATCTCGGCACGGCTCTCGGCAATCCAATGCTGCACGGCCTGCCGTGAGCCAAGTGGCTTGTTTGGGCTCACCATCCGCCGCGCCGCCCTGTCACACATCAGGTCGAAGGCGCGCTCGCAGATCCCGAGCCAGCGCATGCAGTGATGAATCCGGCCGGGACCGAGGCGTTCTTGGGCGATCGTGAAGCCGAACCCCTCTTGACCGAGTAGGTTGTCGACGGGCACACGGCAGTCCTGGTACGCGATCTCGGAATGGCTGCTCCATCCATAGCCTTCTTCCCCCATCACCGAGAGGCGGCGGATGTGATGGAAGCCGGGACTGTTAGTGGGCACGATGATCTGACTTGCGCGCATGTGAGGCGCGGCGTCGGGATTGGTGACCGCCATGACGATAGCCACATCGGCCAAGTGACCGCCAGTCGTGAACCACTTCCTGCCATTGATGACGTAGTCGTCTCCATCCCGCACCGCTGTGGTGTCGAGCCACGTGGGATTCGAGCCGGCCCGGTCGGGCTCGGTCATGGAAAAGCAGCTTCGAATCTGCCCGGAGGCCAACGGCCGGAGCCAGCGTTCTTTTTGTTGTTCGCTGCCGAACTTGTGGAGGATCTCCATGTTGCCCGCGTCGGGCGCTTGGCAGCCAAAGATGTAATGTCCCAGAGGACTCCGACCGAGCACTTCGCTCATGTGGGCGTGCGGAAGGAAGGCGAGCCCCATGCCGCCGTACTCCGAGGGCATCTGCGGCGCCCAGAGGCCCGTGGACTTGCATCGCTCCCTTGCTTCGTTCGCAAGGGGCAGCGCCTCCTCGAAGGATTCGCGCATCGTGCTTTCGAGCGGGTAGACCTCTCTATCCATGAAGTCACTCGCGCGCTCCAAAAGGTCTTCGAGCTCGGGCGCTGTACTGAAATCCATCGAGAGCCTCCAGGTCGGGCTCGGCATGATAGGCTCCGAGCCTCACGAAGGCGAGGACTGATGCCACCGACGCTCCCCGAGAACACCGGACCCGTTCGCGAGGCCCACCGATTCGACGAAGCGCGTCTCGATGGCTGGCTCGCGGAGCACGTCGATGGGTACACGGGCTCGTTGCAGGTGCGTCAGTTCAAGGGCGGTCAATCCAATCCAACCTATTGGCTCGCCGATCGCGAGCGACAATACGCGCTTCGAAAGAAGCCCCCAGGCAAGCTCCTCCAGTCGGCGCACGCGGTCGACCGGGAGTTCACGGTGATGCGGGCGCTCGACGGGACGGACGTTCCGACACCCAAAATGTATGCGCTTTGTGAGGACGACTCGGTCATCGGGA
>JAPUKT010000286.1 GCA_027295555.1 Deltaproteobacteria bacterium | reverse complement strand
GGCTGGGATTCGCCAAATCTGCACTTCCACGCCTTTGCCGACCACGTTGCCGCTCAACAGGTCGCTGATTTCGGCAAGGCCTTCGAGACCGCGGTGAGCCACGATGAGGATGTCGGCCTCAGGGGCAGCGTCCATGAGCGTGAGAGCGCCCCCTGGTTTTGGCGGGAGGCAGTGCCTGAAAGACTCGGCGATCGGGACGAGGTCTGGATGTGTACGGGCGAGCCGTTCGAGTGCGATTTGCTTCTTGCGTTCAGTGAACCGGGTTCCTTCCGGGTAAAGGAGGACACCCTCTTCGCCGAGATTTTCCGTGAGGCGCCGGATTCCTTCGAGCTCGTCGTGGGGATCGCCGGCACGGTCGATGAAGTAGTTGGGCGACTGATGGCCGGCAACGTCGATACAGGGATCGACGAGGAGCTCGCGCTTGAAGACGTACCGGAGTCGCAGGCCCTTGGCGTTTGAAATACAAACCACCGGCAATGCGGTGTCGATGATGGTCGCATGACGAATGAACACGAGGACGTGCCCAGGCAGCACCACATCTTGGCCTTTCACCTCGACCGACAGGGACAGCACCCGGGCGAGCGCTGAGAAAATGGCGTTGCCCCACCAGCATTCGAGAGCGAAGAAACCGTCTTGCCGCTTGGCGATATTGCGCGGCGTCACGAGACAGATAGCCGCCGCTGCGGTGAGTCCCATCAGCTCGATCGTCAAGTACGACCAAAGGAAGAGACACATCCGCAACAAGATGAACGACCGCTTCCGAAACAGACCTACGACGACCAGTGCCGGGAGCCATACCGGAGCAAGCGACGTCACCAACACCCATCCGATGAAGTACGCGCTGATGGTCATCATCCTTCGTCGCGCCGAAGACGTGGACACCGAATGAGAAAACGCGAGTGCCTGCACGAAGCGTGACCGCCTACGACCGTCGGTGGGTCGCACCATGCTCCGTTGGCGTCGGGTTCGCGCCGTCGTCATGGGGCGAACTTACACCGAAGCCGTGGCCCTTGCGACTGCCCGCTGTGTAACCTAGAGATCGGTTCTGGAGGTGACCCATGGCCGATTCCCCCCCTCGCGTTGTCATTGTTGCGGGTGCGCGCACTCCTTTCGCCAAAGCCGGCACCAAGCTCAAGGAGCACTCAGCGCTCGATCTCGCGCGCCACGCGGTGGACGGCCTGCTCGACAAACACAGCCTCGAGCCGTCCACGATCGACGAGATGGTGTACGGCATCGTGGTGCTCGACCCGCGCCGGCCCCAGTTCGCTCGCGAAGTCGCTTTTGCGAGTCGACTACCTTCGAGCACGCCGGCATGGACCACGACGGATAACTGCATCAACGGCACGACGGCAATCATGGCGATCGCAGACTCGATTCGTGCCGGTCGCGCGGAGATCGGGATTGCGGGTGGCGGCGAGTCGATGTCGAACCCAGCCGTCCTGTTTTCCCCTGCTGCGAGTCGCATCTTCGTCGAGCTTTCGAATGCGCGCACGCTCAAGGACCGCATCGAGATTCTGTCTTCGCTTCGACCGCGAGACCTCAAGCCAAACGCACCCGGCGTCGTCGAGCCTTCGACCGGGCTCTCGATGGGGGAGCACACCGAGATCACTGTCAAGGAATGGCGCATCGCCCGCGAGCCCCAAGATGAGCTCGCCCTCGCAAGCCACAAGAACGCGGCGGCTGCGACCGAAGACGGCCGACTCAAAGCGGAGATCGTCCCGCTCGACGGGATCGACCACGACACGATCATTCGCCCAGACACCACGCTCGAGAAGCTGGCGCAGCTCAAGCCTGTCTTCGACACGTCGGGGAACGGCACCCTCACGGCAGGCAACTCGAGCCCACTGACCGATGGCGCGGCGGCGATCGCGTTGATGAGCGAAGACCGCGCGGCGCAGGAAGGGCGGGAGCCGCTGGCGTTCATTCGTGGTTACAAGAGGGTCGCGATCGATCCCGGTGACGGCTTGCTGATGGGGCCCGGGATCGCGGTCCCCGACCTCCTCGCCGAGACGGGTCTGAGCCTCGACGACATGGACCTGATCGAAATGCACGAGGCGTTCGCAGGCCAGGTCCTGAGCAACATCGCGGCATGGGAGCAGGGCTGGAAGCGCGGCCCGATCGGCACCGTCGACCGCTCGAAGCTCAATCAGCTCGGGAGCTCGGTTGCGGTCGGCCACCCGTTCTCGGCCACGGGCGTGCGAATCGCGACGACTCTTGCCAACGAAATGAAGCGCCGAAACTCCCGATACGGGTTGATCAGCATTTGCGCGGCCGGCGCGACAGCGCAGGCGATGATCCTCGAACGGGATGTGTAGCGCTTGCGCGGATTCCAGGGCGTCGGGCCGCTAGGGCGTCGGCTTGATCGACGCGATCATTCCCTCGAACGCCTTGCGGTTCTCTGCCACCGTCGCATCTGGGCCGAGGAGCTTGATGTAGTACGGCCCCTTTGGCGTTGTGACGATTGCGGCGATCAGGCGTTGTCCCGACGTGCCCTCGCCGGGCTGGCCGCCCGGAGTCATGCCTCCGTTGTACTCACCCGCGACCTCGAGCTGCGTGACGTCGAACCCAGACACCTTTTTTTTGACCGGCGTGACGTCGACGACACGACTGCCGTCCTCGTGGGTGAACTGCGCGATCCAGCGATCGATGTTGGCCTGCTCCCGGCCAGCCCCTGCCTTCCCCATGAAGAAAACGATCGACTCTGCGTCACCCGCGGGACCCGGCACCGTAAACTGTGCGCGTCGCAAGAGCGCGCGCGGCTTCACGAACTGCCAGCCCTCTGGGACCTGCACGATGATCGCGCCGAGGTCGATCTTGCCGGAGGCATCCGGCTCAGGTCTCGGGATGTTGTCGATCGCGGCTTGCTGCTCGGGTGTCAGCCCGGTACGCGGGTTCGCGGCCGGCTTCTGGGTCTCGGTCGCCGGGGCGGCGCCTTCCTTGGGCGTGGGGCCTTTGCTTTGGCACGCCGTCACCAGCAGCGCGCCGAGGATGATCGCGATGCGATTGAATTTTCGATTCACGCGCCTGCCCCTAGCACAATGTCGCGCCGCTGACAGCCACAGCACCCCAAAGGCGGCCCCACCTCCAAACGCACCGATTCATTGAGGAGTTGGGCGTCGGATGCCAAGCTGAGGTCGATGGCGTCCGATCGACTCTCAGACACCGCCGACGAAGTGCGCTCCGCTATCCGACCGACCCTCGCGCGCTTCGGCCCCGACTACTGGCGAGACCAGGATGCGAAGAAGGCCTTCCCGACCGAGTTTTTCGAAACGATCGGCGAGGCTGGGTACTTCGGGACGTTCATTCCGGAGGCCTACGGTGGTGCCGATGCCGGCCCGATCGTCGCTAGCGTGCTCGTCGAAGAGATCAACCGGGCCGGCGGTGACGCTGCATGCGTCAATGCGCAGATGGCGATCTGCCGAACCCTCGTCCTCCACGGGACCGACGAGCAGAAGGCGCGCTACCTCCCGGACGTCGCCACGGGCGCCATTCGGTTCCTGACGGTCGCCGCGACCGAGCCGGACAGTGGCGCCAACATGAGCGAGCTTGCGAGCACCGCGCGTCGCGACGGTGACGGTTGGGTGGTCAACGCACAAAAGGTGCTGATCTCGTTTGCCCAGGAAACCCGTGTGATGATCCTCTTGGCGCGGACCGACCAAGGCACGACGCTGTTCCTGCTCGACCTCGATGAGGTCGGCGACAAGGTCGAAAGGCATCCGATCGACCTCGTGGCCAACCGCATGACCACGACGTTGTTCATCGACGAGCTTCGGCTTCCGGACTCGGCCCGCCTCGGCCCAGCCGGCGAGGGGCTTGCGTGCTTGATGAAGGGGTTTGCGATCCGGCGCGTGCTCGCCGCTTCCGAGGCGATCGGCAATGCTCGGTTCTTGCTCGACCGAAGCGTCGAGTACGCGAAAACCCGCAAGACCAACGATCGACTGATCGGCGAGCACCAGGGCATTCAGTACCCGCTCGTCCAGGCTTACTCCAAAGTCGAGGCGGCCGACCTCATGCGGTGGGATGCCCTCGGTTTGGTCGAGCGCGGTGAAGAAGCAAACGCGCGTTCGGCGTTGGCGAAAGTGCTTGCCTCCGAGGCCGCTTGGGAGACGGCGCGTGCCGCTCTCACCACATTCGGGGGTTGGGGCCTAGCCGGCGACTACCACGTGGAGCGCAAGCTTCGCGAAAGCACCGTATACGTCTTCAACAACCTATTGATGAATCTGATCGCCGACCGCGTCCTCGGCCTCCCAAAGGAGCGATAGACCCCGTGCTATTCGAGCCAGTCGCGAAAGCCCATCACTCGGCTGCTTTTTTGTCGAAAAGCGCCGAGTACTCGCCGTAACCTTCTTTTTCGAGGTCTTCCTTCGGGATGAAGCGAAGCGCAGCACTGTTGACGCAGTACCGAAGGCCAGTCGGTGCCGGCCCGTCGTTGAAGACATGCCCGAGGTGACTGTCACCGTGCTTGCTTCGCACCTCGGTACGCGGCATCAGGAGCTTGTGGTCGACGTCCTGAGTGATGTTCTCTTTTTCGAGGGGTTTGCTGAAACTCGGCCACCCCGTTCCGCTCTTGTACTTGTCCGTTGAGCTGAAGAGAACTTCTCCGCTGAGGACGTCGACGTAAATGCCCTCTTTGTCGTTGTCCCAGTACTCGTTGCGGAACGGGGGTTCCGTGCCTTCCTCTTGCGTGACCGCGTACTGCAGCGGCGTCAGCTCCTTGCGGAGCGCGGTTTCGGATGGCTTTTCGTAGTGCTTGCTTTTGTTAGACATCGATTTCTTCTTGTCGCCCCAAACCGTTTCGAGAAAACCGTCGCGGCCCGAACCGCGACGGTATCGCTTGTAGTGTGACGGATTCTTTTTGTAGTAGTCCTGGTGGTAGCCCTCGGCTGGGTAGAACGGGCCTGCCCAGATAATCTGCGTCACAATTGGTTTTTTGAAAACACCGCTCTTTTCGAGCTTCCGTTTCGAGTCCTCGGCGAGCTTCTTCTGCTCGCGGTCATGCACGTAAATGCCCGTGCGGTA
>JAPUKT010000285.1 GCA_027295555.1 Deltaproteobacteria bacterium | reverse complement strand
GTGCTTGAGCTTTCATGCACGAAAGATCCTGACGACCGGCGAAGGTGGGATGTGCCTCACGGATGACGAGGACATCGCAGAGCAACTCCGCGTCCTGCGGAACCATGGGCGGCTGGCGAACGAGTTCATCGTGCCCGCAGGGAACTTTCGGATGACCGAGATCGCCGCGGCGCTCGGGCTGACGCAGCTTCAGAGGCTCGACGAGATCGTCGGGCGGCGTCGTGAGATCGCATCGCTCTATCGTGAGGGGCTCGGCGACACCGTCGATCTGCAAGCCACACCCGACGGCGCCGGATCCAACTATCAGACCTTCGGCGTCGTGCTCCCTCAAGGGCAGAACCGCGATGCTTTCCGCGAGGGGTTGCGCGCGCGCGGAGTCGAAGCAGGGCTACTTTCATACGCGGTTCACGAGCTCGGAAGCTTTGCTGGACACAACGAGTCCCTGCCGATTGCCGAGCACATTGCTGCCCACGGGGTCGCACTTCCGCTGTATCCACAGATGCGCAACACGGAGGTCCAAGAAGTGATTCGAAGGGTTCGAGAGGTGCTCGATGAGTGATGGCGAGACCGTTCTGGAAGTGAAGGACCTCCGGAAGGTGTATCACATCGGGTTCTTCCGAAAGCGTGTGGAGGCAGTGAACGGCGTGAGCTTCACCGTGAACCGGGGAGAGATTTTCGGACTCCTCGGTCCAAACGGCGCAGGGAAGACCACTACGATCAAATCAATTCTACGGTTGATCTTTCCGACCGCGGGCGTAATCCGCATCTTCGGACTCGATGCAGACGATCGCGAAGCCAGGAAGCGCATCGGATACATGCCCGAGAACCCGTACGTCTATCAATACCTCACACCGATCGAGTTCCTCGACCTTTGCGGGCGTCTCGTCGGAATGCCAAAGCGGGATCGCCACAATCGGTGCGAAGAGATGATTGACCAGGTGGGGCTTCGGGACGCGGTCGACCGCCCGATCGGAAAGTTCTCGAAGGGTATGATGCAAAGGATCGGCCTCGCACAGGCGCTGCTGCACGATCCGGAGCTTCTGGTGCTGGATGAGCCGATGAGCGGGCTCGACCCTATCGGACGCAAGGAAGTGAGGGATGTGCTGCTCGAGCAACGCAGCCGAGGAAAAACCCTACTGTTCACGAGCCACATCCTGAGCGACGTCGAGACGCTGTGCGACCGCGTGGTGATCATGCAGAAGGGGCGCATCACCTCGGAAGGTCAGGTGCACGACTTGCTCGCATCGGCCGCGCGACGCGTCGAGATTCGACTCAGCCGAGCTTCGCGTGCACTGAAGGACTCGCTAGGCTCGAAGGGGACGATCGTGGAGGACGCCGAAGGGCGGATCACCCTTCGGGTCGATGGCGACGAAGCGGTGACCGAGATCATCCGCATCTCGAACGCCGCCGGCGCTCGCTTGGAGGCGATGATTCCGGAGCGGCAAACCCTGGAAAATCTGTTCCTGGAGAACACCGGGCGCTGAAACCGCGTGAACGCGCAGTGTCGACTTTGTGAGGTGGCGCAGTCGGCCCCGCTGCTCTAGATGCATACCATGTCCATCAAGAGAGTTTCGCCCCAAGAGGCCAAGGTGCTGATGGAGGCCGAGGGCTATGTGTACCTCGATGTTCGCTCCGTCCCCGAGTTCGAGGCAGGCCATCCCCCTGGGGCGTACAACATTCCGATCGCGCACATGACGTCCGGTGGAATGCGCCCGAATGCCAATTTCCTCGCCGAGGTCGCGTCCGCGTTTTCGAAGGACGCGAAGCTGGTGGTGGGCTGCAAGGCGGGCGGGCGGTCGCTCCGGGCAGTGCAGGCGCTCATGCAAACGGACTACGAAAACGTGGTGGACCAGCGGGCTGGGTTCGACGGCGCGCGGGATTCGTTCGGGCAGCTCCAAGAGGCGGGATGGCAGCGCGCGGGATTGGACGTTGCAGTCGAGGCCGAGCCGGGTCGCAGCTACGGCGAGCTGAAGGGGTCCGGAAAGGAAGGCTGAGCGGAGACGCTAGCCTCTCAGCGCCGATGCAAGAATGCTCGGGATGCGAGTGACCGAAGGGTCAGCGTAAAAATACGTGAGCTTGCGCCCCAGCTCCGCGGATGTCTTGTGGTTCACGAACCACGCGGGCTTGGGAAACACGCGAAAGGGCCCGCGGATGACGGACTTCTGAGGCTTGTCGAACAGGTATGTGTTGTGGACGACACCTCGTCCCGAACCGATGTCCTCGGGGGTGTGACCTGGGAACGCACCCCAGGTCGGGGTGACGAGGCCGTAGGCCAATGCCGCCCAGTGATTTACCGCCACGCTCCCGAACCGCAGGTTCGCGACGGCGCGTTCGACGGCATCGGCGACGGCTGGGTCTTTGAGCGACTTCGGGTGAACGATGATCGACGCGTTCAGCGTGCCCCAGGCGGAGTCGTTCGCAAACTCGACAGCCTTGTCGATGTATTCGGCGATCGAGTCGGCGGACAGCGCCACCTCGCCGGTGAGCCCACACCATGCCTCGGTCGTGAAGCAAACATCGTCGGTCTTGACGGGGTCCAAATGATGGATGAGCGTCCACGGCACTTTGCCTGGACCCTTACTGCCAAACTGATCGGCGTTCGGATGCTGTCCTACGAATGCCTGGTGCCGATCCTCGGCGCCCGGGTAATAGGGCTTTCGGTCAGGCTGCTGCCGAAGTGCGCCCCTCAGGGCATCGAGGAAGGCTTCTCTTTGCTTCCACTGCTCGTGCTGAATGATCACGCGCGTCGTGGTGCAATTGAAGCCGGCGTTGTTGACGAGAGAGGACGCCACGTTCAACCCCTGAAAGTTCAGGTCCCCCTTGGACCAGGGGCCGGGAACGATGATAATAGGGCTCACGTTGCCTAGCTCGCTCGTTATGTGCTTGGTGTTGCGGGGCTCGCGATTCGCCTTTCGACGCGCACCTTCCTCGCCGACCCCAAATACGATCGCGTCGTGCGTCTTGTCGGAGCCGGTGATGTGAATCCTCTCGACCAGGCTATGCTGACAGAGATACTCCCCCTCGGCGGCGCCCCCGTAAACCACGCGAAAGTACCCGCGCTCGCGAAGTGGTGCGAAGGCCTCATCGAGGATCGGACCCAGGTATTCGTTGACGGGGTTCATCTTGAGGATGACGACCTCACCCTCCACGAACAGCTTGTAGAGCACATCCATCGCGCCGATCGACGAAACGTTTCCCGCCCCGAGCACCAGGGCGACACGGCCCGTATGCGAAGGTGCGCGATAGAACGCGGCCTGCTGACTCGGAAGGTCGTCGAGCCTGACCCCGGGATCCATCCAGACCTCGGCCGTAAACCCTTGAAAGAGCAGCGCGTCCCACATGTCGGTTGGAAATACCGGGGCGACGACCTGCCCATCGGGTCGCTTGAAGGCCGCTTTCGGGAGCTGGGGCGCACCGTGCTTGGGCACGTCGCGAAGCGAGTTGATCAGGAGCGAAATGTTGCGCACGACGAGCGAGACGCCCCCCAACCACTCCTCAGCTTCCTGCGCACTACCCGCAGTGAGGCCCTTCGCCTCGACCGATGCGTCGACCCATCGCTCGGCGACTCGCACGACACCGTCGCGCAGCCCTTCGAGGAGGTCGACGCGTTCGTCTATGTCGAGAGCTGCCCAGTCCTTTTTGTGGTCCTGCAAGATCGCTAGGGCCTCATCCAGTGTCGACTGTGAAGTCGGTTCGATCCGATGCTCGGCCTCGGGAATCGCAGCGGAGCCGTATTTGGCGACGGCAGCTTGGGTCACGGGAGCCTCCTAGGCGATAGTGTGCCGGTTGACATGGTGGTCTCTGCGCGATTGGAGATCAAGAACTCTTCGACTTCGTCGAGGGATTCGCAAACGTGCGCCGGGGGAAGGCTCTTGAGGAAGACTTTGCCGTATCCCCGCCGCCTGATTCGCGAGTCGAGAATCGCGACGACGCCATGATCGCGGGCCGTTCGGATCAGTCGGCCGAAGCCCTGCTTGAGGGACAGCGCAGCCGCGGGGACGAGATATCCGATGAACGACGAGTCCCCCGCTTCGTCGAGGCGCTTACAGCGAGCTGCCACGACTGGGTCGCTCGGGACCTCGAAGGGGAGCTTGTCGATGATCACCAGACGAAGAGCCGACCCTGGCACGTCGACCCCCTCCCAAAAGCTCGCCGTCGCGAACAGCACGGCGTTGCCTTGGTCACGAAACCGATCGAGGAGAGTCTGCTTGGGCGCGTCTCCTTGCACAAACCATTCGTGATCGAGCTCTCCGCCGACTCGTTTCGCGAGAAGGCGCATCATGCGGAGTGAGGTGCACAACACGAAGGCGCCCCCGTCGGAGAGTCGAATGAGCTCGAGGATTTCCTTGGCTGCGGCTTCGGGATACTCAGAGGAGCGTGGGTCGGGAAGATGGGAAGGCGCGTAAAGTGCGGCTTGCTCTTCGTAACGGAAAGGGGACTCGACGACCTCTTCACTGACTTCGGTTTCGATGCCGAGCCGCTGCTTGAAGAACTTGAAGTCCCCGCCGGTGGTCAAGGTAGCGCTCGTGAACACCAGGCAGGGCACGCGCAGATGGAGGCGCTCGCGCAACAGTGGAGCGACGTCGATCGGGCTCGACCCTACGGAACGCGATCGTCCGCTTCCCTGCATCCAGCTCACGTGGCCCGGAGCCTCGAGCGAGCCGAGCGCGTCCCGCACCTTGTCGGCCCGGCGCGCGATTTGAAGCACGTTTTCCCTGACCGGCCGGGCGTTTCGGCAGGTTGCGGAGAGCTCAGCGAGCGCGTTATCGAGGGCGAAAAGCTCTTTTTCGGGGATGTCGGCGACCGGGAGTGGCTCTCGCCCGGCGTTGGCCTCGCCCGGCAACGCCGTGAAGAAGCCCGATGTTCGCTCGAGGATGGCATCGAGGAGCCTCGCTTCATGACCGGGTTCGCGTTGACCGACGAGGGCCCCGCGGGCGTCGCGCACGAGTCGCTCGACCATGGCGGTCGACAGGCGAGAACCGAAGAACAGAGTAGCGGTGTCCTCGATTTGATGGGCTTCGTCGAAGATCACGGCGTCGTAGTCGGGAAGCACGGACGCGTAGCCCGTGTCCCGCAAGGCGAGGTCGGCAAAAAACAAATGGTGATTGACCACCACCAGTTGGGCGTCTTCGGCGCGACGCCGTACGGCGGTAACGAAACAATCGTCGTAGTAATCGCATCGCGCACCGATACGTGTGTCGGAGCCGCTCACGACTTTGGCCCAGACCGGGTCTTCCTCGGCGATCGACGAGAGCGCGGCCCGGTCTCCGCTGCCCGTCGCCTCGACCCAAGCGCGTAGTGTCGGAAGGGAGCTCGCGAACCGAGGTTTGGCAGCGTCAGCGCTTTGTAGGAGCTCGTTGTACCGACGAAGGCAGACGTAGTTCGCGAGACCTTTGACACAGGCGGCATCGATGTCGATATCGAGATGACGCTTGAGCGCGGGGAGGTCTTTTTCCATGATCTGGTCTTGAAGCGCCCGTGTCCCCGTCGACACCAACACCCGGCGCCCGCTCAATGCCGCCGGAATCAAATACGCCCAGGTTTTGCCAGTACCCGTCCCCGCTTCGATGAGGAGCACCCCATCGTGCGAAAGCACGTCCTGCACCGCCCGCGCCATTCGAATCTGCCCGGGGCGGTGCTCATAGCCGGAAACGCCGTGGGCCAAGGGGCCGGTGGGTCCAAGCAGATGACCCGCATCCATGGGCGTCCTCTAGCACGCGACGCTGCTTCCGCCTGGGTGACGCGCTATAGGAACCTCGATCGTGATCCCCATTCGCGACCATAATCACACGCGGCGCACCCCTATCGTCACCTGGGCCCTGATCGCCTTCAACGTGCTGATCTTCTTCGGGAGCATGACGTTCGGCCCTTCGGAAGCGGAAGCCCTCGTGATGCGCTTCGGGGTGATTCCCGATGTCTTGGTGCACGGCAATTGGGAACTCCCACGGAGCGAAGACGGTGCGCTCGGAAGCTTGGTGACGCCCTTTACGAGCATGTTCCTGCACGGCGGGTTGCTTCACTTGGGCTTCAACATGCTCTTCCTCCACGTCTTCGGCGACAACGTGGAAGACGTCCTCGGGCGTGGACGGTTTCTCCTCTTCTATGGGTTGTGCGGCCTCGGCGCAGTGGCGGGGCAAGTGCTGGTCGATACGAACAGCATGGTGCCCATGATCGGCGCGTCAGGGGCGATCTCGGGCGTCCTCGCGGGGTACATGATCCTGTTCCCGCACGCACGCATCGTCACCCTCGTGCCGATCTTCATCTTCATTCACTTCATGGAAGTGCCCGCCGGGATTTTCATCGCCCTGTGGTTCATTCTTCAACTCGTTCTCGGCTATCTGTCGCTCGGGATCATCGCCGAGGGCGGCGGCGGAGTCGCCTGGTTCGCACACATCGGCGGCTTCCTGGCCGGGCTGGTATGCGTCCGCTTCTTCTACCGAAAGCCTAAAACGAGTCCGCGTCGGTCGTTTCCGTAGCTTCGGGGGCCTCTTCCACCTCGGCTTCGGCTGGCTCAGAACTCTCGGTCGCAGGCTCTTGGGCCCCAGACTCCTCGACCGCCGAAGCGCCCTCTGGCTGAAGCTTGACCCTGATCGAGGTCACCATGCGATTGGTTTCCTGGCGGAAGTCCTTGCGATTGACAGTCTTCGAGACGGTTTGATAGCCGTCCTTCGAAACCCTGATCGAGCGTCCACTCCGCATCGACCTGAATCGCATCTCGCCAGGCGTGGTGACCTCGCTGCCGCCGACGGCAATCGCGCGCGCTCCAGGCGGATCGCTCACGACCTCGACATAGTAAGGCAGGATCGGAAGAACGAGGCTCACCGTGGAGCTTCCCGGTTGCACCGTGACTTGCTGCGTCTTCGGCAAATAGCCACGCTCTCTCGCCAAGAGCGAAACCTGAGTGCCGGGTTCGAGGTCGAGCGTGATGGGAGTGCGCCCCATCGGCTTGCCGTTGACGCTGACAAAGGCGCGCGCCGGTCGCGACCGGACGACGAGCTTCGCAAGACCGGCGTCCGCGCCTGCGGCCGGCGCAGCTTGTGGTTCCTCGACCGTGGCCTCGGGCTCGACGACGGCTTCGGCGTCCGGCTCTTGTCCTGTCAGGTCTAGGTCTACCTCCTCGACCGGCGCCTCGGCAACCGGTTGTGGAGCCGATGGCTCCTCAAGCACTTCGATCTCGTCACCGATGTACGGCGCCGCAAGCTCTTTCAGGCTCTCCACCATACCGGACTGCCAGCCGGCCACGCCTGCCACGCCCGCGCCCGCGACCACTAGGAGTGCAATGACGAGGAAGACCCAGCGAGACCCGCCAGACCTGCTCTTGGCGGGAGGCGCTGCTGCGGCAATGGGAGTCGACGCTGCCGGTGCAGGGACGGTCGCAGGCTTGAAGGTGTCGACTGGAATGCCAGGACCCGAAGGCACGCCCGCGGGTGGCGGGACGGCCTGCACTCCGGGGTCGAGCAAGCTCGGATCCAGGAATTCACCTGTCGCAGGCTCGAGGCCCCCTGCTGGAACGAACGACTCGGCCATGTCCGGGCCAAACAAGTCGGGAACTCCGGTTTGGAGCCGTAATCGCCGCGGCTGGGCGGACACGACTGGGGTCGGGCGCTGCCCGGGAACGAAAGGCACCGCGCTCGCGCCAGCGACCACGGTCGCGTCGGCGTCCGGGTAGTCGTGAATCCGCGTCCTTTCGTTGTCGAGAAAATCTTCTTCGGCGTCGAGCTCTTCGAGCGGCTCTGTCATCGCCTGGCCGCCGTTGCTGTTGCCAAAAGCAGACATGGCTCGCTTCACGCCGATGTCGGGGCTGACTTGGCGCGCTCGCTGTGCACCTGCCTGCGCCTCACGGGTCGCCGCCTCACCGACGCCACCCTCCTCGAATGCAGAAGCGAGAAACTCGCTCACGTGTCGAACCTTGGTGCGGTCGTCTGGAACGGGCGTTGCGGGCGCGGACGAAACAGGCGTCTCGACCGGCTGCCCTTGTTGGCCTTGCTCAAAGACGCCTGGGGTCTGACGGCCCTCAGCGATGCGCTGAACGAGTGCGCGAGACTCCGGGTCCATCTTGATGAACTTGATACCCATGCCGGGTGGGTTCTGCGCGTCCGCCCCCGATGGATCGCGACGCCAGACCACACGGCCAACCCCGTGGATCAAAGTCGATTGGTCTTGAAGCAAGAACTCGAACTTCAGCAACGTACCCACCGTCAGGGGCTTCTTCGCTTTGATGAATACGCCCCCTCGCGAAATGTCACTGCTGTAGCGTTCGATGAAATCCTCGAGCGTGGCGCTCTTGTAACGGATCTTCAGCGAAAGCAGCGTGCGCTTGTCCTTGCGTGCGTCTGCCATTCGTGTTGCCTATTGCCCCATCTCAAGACTACCCAGCGTTTCGTGAACCAACAAACGATTGTAAGGGAAAACGCGGTTACGAAGGGGTTAGGTTGACCGACAACGACGCCCGAAATTCGCGAACCGCGCCTGACGTGGTCACGAGTCGTACATCGTCGTTCAGTGGAAGCGCTAGGTTTACGCCGTGAAAGTGAGCGACCCACTGTATGTTCGAACAGTGACTAACCGTTGCGCAGCGCACGGAGAACCCGGAAAGAAAAAGTTCACCGAGCGCGTGGGCGAATGCACTCGTACTGGAATCGATGATGCGGTGAAGCGTCGAGAGCGTTCGTCCGAGGCACGTCGGAACCGCGACTGCGAGCGCGCACGCGTCGACGAGCTCATCGGCCTCGACTTTGATCTCGAGGGCGCCGGCACGTTGTCGCGACGACACGTGCGCGGCGCGATCCCATGGGGTGAGCTCGCCTTCGGTTTGCGCAAGCAGCGGAGCGTACGTTCGCTGCAACTCGGGCGCGACTGCGAGAAGTGGCGTCAGTGCGAAGTTTCGCCCTTCGAGCTCCGGGTGCGGAACGCGAAGCTCGTGGCTTTCGTGGGGGCCTCGTTCATCCCACAAGAGATCGAGATCTAGGCTGCGAGCGCCCCAGCGTCGGGTGTCCTTTCGGTTGCGACCGAGACGCTGTTCCGTCCGGAGCAGGACCCGCAGGAGCTCGGGGGGAGTGAGGATCGTATCGAGGCGAAACGCGGCGTTCAGGTAACGTGGCTGCGGGGGGCCGAGTGGCTCGGTTTCGTAAAGCGGAGAGACGGCCGCGACCTCGATCCCTTCGCGCGCGTCGAGCAAGACGTGCGCGGCTCGAATCGACGCTTCGCGCGATCCGAGGTTCGACCCGACACCTACGACGGCGATACTCAAATCTCAACCCTCGAAAAAGAGGACTGTCCCCTTTTTTGGCGCTTGCGCAATTATCGCTTCCTCGGGTGCGGTGCGTGGTTGTGAGGGCGTGGGAACGCGGCTAGGTTGCGCTCATGTCGGAGATGCCGCTTTTCGAGCGGCTCGAAGAGCGGGAGCCGGGTGACGGCGAGCGCGTTTTTCGGGTAAGCGAGATCAACCGCGCGGTGCGGCTCACACTCGAGGACAGCTGGCCGAGCGTGCTAGTCGAAGGCGAGCTTTCCGACGTGCGTCGGGCCAAGGGGCACGTCTACTTCACGCTCAACGACGAGGAGGAGCCGGCCCAGCTGCGCGGTGTGATGTTCCAGTCGGACGTCCGGCGAACCAAAACGCCGCTCGAAGACGGGGCTCGCGTCCAGTTTCGTGGAAAGCTCTCGCTGTATTTGGCCCGGGGTCAGTTTCAGCTGATCGCACGATCGGCGAAGCCTGCGGGAGAAGGCGACCTAGCCGCTCAGTTTCGGCGGCTTCGGGACCAGCTGGATGCCGAAGGGTTGCTAGACCCCGACCGTAGGCGCCCCTTGCCACAGTTGCCGAGGGTGGTTGGCGTCGTGACGAGTCGAACGGGCGCAGCGCTCCGAGACATCATCCGGGTTGCGTCAGAACGGTGTCCGGTTCGGCTCGTCGTCGCAGATTGCCGCGTGCAGGGCGAGGACGCGCCGCAAACGATCGTATCGGCGCTCGAGCTAGTGCAACGGCTGGAAGACCTCGATGTCGTGATCGTGTCGCGCGGGGGTGGGTCGGCAGAGGACCTCTGGGCATTCAACGACGAGAGGGTCGCGCGTGCGATCGCAGCATGCCGCGTGCCGGTGGTAAGCGGAGTTGGCCACGAGGTGGACGTGACAATCGCGGACCTCGTCGCGGATGTCCGGGCGGCGACTCCGTCAAACGCGGCCGAGATCGTCGTTCCGCAACACGAGGCTTTGGTTCGCGACCTGCTCTCGCTCGAGCGCCGGCTGAGTCAGGCGCTCGATAACCAAGTGGGAGGCCTCCGCCTTCGCCTCGAGCGACTGCTGCGGCCGCTCTACGGTGCGCGTCGTGTGATATCGCCGATTCGGCGCGAGCTTCTCGCCCTGCAGGACCAACTCGGGCACGCAACGCGTGGCGATCTCCGACGGCGACGGCACGAGCTCGCGGAGCTTCGTCAGCGGCTCGGACGCCATGATCCACGGTCGACCCTCCGGCGGGATCGGCAGGAGCTCGGCGCAGTGCTTGCGAGGCTCCGGGACGCCGGGCGCTTACCGATCCAGCAAAGGCGCGAACAGCTCGTCGCATTGACCGTGGCGCTGCAGGGACGCGGGAGGCCACTGGTTCGGGAGGCGCGGGCTTCGTACGCCGAGGCATGTGCGAGGCTCGACGCGCTCTCTCCGTTGCGCGTGCTCGAACGAGGCTATGCGATCGCGCTCCACGAAGAGACGGGGCGTGCGATCCGAAGTGCCGACGAAGTGAAGAGCGGGGATCGCGTTCGCGTGCGGGTGTCTAATGGCGAGTTCGGCGCCAAGGTCGAGAGCAAGATATGACTGACCCGATTCGGCTGGGGATATTCGGTTTCCCTGTGGTGCACTCGAAGTCGCCAGAGATGCATCGGGCGGCTGCGCGCGCGCTCGGTATTGCCCTCGAATACGACCGCTTCGAGGTGGCGCCCGCCGATCTTGCCGCAGAGGTGACGCGGAAACACGACGAAGGCATCGACGGATACAACCTCACGGTGCCTCACAAGGAAACCGTGATGGCGTTGCTCGACGACGTCGCGCCTGGGGCGCGTGCGATCCGCGCGGTGAACACCGTAGTTCGAACGGATGACGGGTACGTTGGTCACAACACGGATGCGCCAGGGCTCGTGCGGTCGCTCGAAGAGGCCGGGGTTGGCGTCGGCGAAGCGAGGGTCATCGTGCTCGGCGCGGGAGGCGCGGCTCGAGCTGCGGTCGTTGGGCTCGCCGAAGCGGGTGCCAGCGAGATCGCGGTGTTGGCGCGAAGGCCAGAGCAAGGCGAGGCGCTGGTCGAGTCTCTGGTCGAGGCGTTGGCCGATCATGTCGAGTGTACGGTCGAAGCAGCCCCACTGAGCGAGGCGGATTGGCATTTCGATTCGGCCACGCTCGTGGTTCAGGCGACGAGTGCGACCTTGGAATCGAACCCGCGTGCCGACGAGTTTGCGGCGATGTTGCCGATCGACGCCTTGCCGCCGGACGCCGCGGTGGTGGACATGGTGTACAAGCCACTCAAGACCTCGGTGTTGGCACGAGCAGAAGAACGGGGTCTGAAGATCGTCGACGGCTTGGGCATGCTCCTGTACCAAGGGGCGATCGCGTTCGAGATGTGGACCGGGTCCGCGCCGCCCATCGACGTGATGCGTGAGGCACTCCGCAACTGACCCCGTAAAGCGACTTTCGTCGCCACGGGCAAGGCGTTAGTTGCCTTGGGGTTGGGGCGAAGCCTCGTGGACGACGCAGAGCGCCGGCTTTACGGGGTTACATCAACACGCCGTTTTTCGGCTCGATCGGAGGCGGAAGCGTGGTTTCGCCGAGCTGCTGCCGAAGATCGATCTCGATCAAACGGCAGAGGGCCGTCATCGGTGTGTCGTTCGGAGCATTCTCGAACGGGTTCTTGAGCGACGCCCCGAGCTGCTCGACGATCATGAAGCTCAACACGATGATGATCACCGCAAAGAGCTCGAGGGCGGTGACCTCGCTCTGCAGCGGGTTGAGGAACACGACTGGAACGGCGACGGCGGTGAGCCAAACCAACGCCCGAGAGACGAACCGGACTTCGTCCGGGAAGGCCGTGTTCTTGATGCGCTCGCAGCCGCCCTGGATGTCGTACAGCCGGTTGAGCGTCGAATCGAACTGCATCAACAGGACCTGTTGGGCGGTGTCCGTACCGATGAGAGATGTGAGCCTATCGGCTTGTCGTCGGTCGAGCTGCGTGGGCTTGTTGACGTATCCATTGAGCTCCTCGAGCTCGCCAGCAGACAGGAAGGGTGTCAGCTCGTGCCAGTTTTCCTGGTGTCGCAGACTGAGGCGCAGCGCGTTGCAATACGCGATGTGTCGATACACGAGCTCCTTTTGGACAGCTCGGGCTTCTTCGTCGGACGCGAGCTTGGGGACGCGCTCGGGAGTCAGGAGGGTGATCACTTCGCGGGCGAAGCTGCGGCTGTCGTTGACGAGGGCGCCCCACAAGATGCGCGCTTCCCACCAACGTTGATAGGCCTCGTTGAATCGGAAGACGAGGAAGATGCCGACCACCGTAGCCAAGAGACCGACCGCGGCGGCGGAGAACACGTCCATTGCGAGAACGTCGGAGTACCTCGACAACAGAAGTAGTCCTTGCTCGACCAGAATGACGGTCACGATGATCGGCCAGTTCCGGAACAGGAACTGGGTCACACCGTGTCCGAGGCCCACACCACCACGAATGATCATTCGCTCTCGAGCTCCGCTACTCCGAACATCTCGGCGCCGTGGACGAACACCAACTCTTCAGCTTCCATGGTCGCTTCAGGGGACGCATCGATCCCGAGGGTGCAATTCTCGATCGCAAAAAATTCCGCCGATTGCATGAGCTCATCGGAAACGCGGACGTCCTTGGGAAGCGGGAGCGTTCCCATCACCAGGCCCCCATCGAAGAGGCAAGCGACCTCATGCCGCACCTGTTCGTCCTGCTCGTGAATCCCGAGCGGGACATCTTCGCCGGGCACCACGATCAACACGGCTTTGCGCTGGAGCGCCAAGAACGGAATCGTCCTCGGCTGTTCGGGCAAGCTCACATTCGTCATTCGAAAGAATGCCTCACTCCCGTTCAAAAACGGCAAGAGTCCGATCCCCTCCGGAACATGCAACGTCCCAATCACCCACCCCGTAGGCGTGAACAGTCTCACCGTGCTCTTCGAAAGGGACACTCCGCGCTCTAAATACCCGGTCGCTGTCAAAGTGTCCGCTGGTGGTCTGGTCCGATGCCACAATGGCACGTTTCGGTGGGAGAACGCGGAAAGCAGCCCCTGTAATCATTGAACAATTCCCTGTGAGGCAGCTGGCACGACCTTCGCATTACCAAACCACGTGCGCCGAACGGGCATTCACCTCCTTGTCATCCTCTCTCTCGTGGTCGGGGCCGCGGCGGTCACAGACGCTGTCGTGGTCACCGACCGCGAGCGAATGGAGGAATTCGTCAAGGCGGTTACGGGTCGGGTTTCGGACGCCCGGATCGACAATGCTCTCAGCTACGCGGACCCCTCGAAGGTCACGATGGAGCTCGTGCACAACGGCCGCCGCCATCGCTACAGCGACCAGAACGCCGGAGACCTCAAGCCCGACGCACGCAAGGCACTCGCGACTCTTGCCGGCTCGAAGCTTCACCTGATTCAAGAGAATATCTCGCTCGACGGCGAGCACGCGCGCATCGCGCTCCGACTTCGGACGAACGAAGGCCTCGCCAACACGGTGTTCGACCTTCGTCGCGAAGACGACCGGTGGCTGCTACGCCGCGTAACGGTTAATTGACTACGCGCCGTGGTCCTAGTGCACGACTTCGTCTTCGTACGCGTGCACGAGCACGTATACGAGCACGTCCCTAGCTAAAACCTAAGGGCTTCGCGGCTCATCCCGCGAACGCGTAGGACTTTGTTGCGCCCGCGCTCGCCGCGCATGATGTCGATGTCGGACTTCGGCACCCCAAGCGCTTTTGCGATTAGCTTCCTCAACGCGTCGTTGGCGGCGCCGTCGACCGGCGGGGCGGTGAGCGCGACCTTGAGCGAACCCTCGTGGACGCCGATGATCGCGTTTCGGCTCGCGCGCGGGGCTACGCGCACTTCGAAGGTCACCGAATCGTCAGCCTGTTGGATGCGTAAGCCGCTCATCGCCTCAAAAACCAATCCACTTGACGCCTCTCCGGAACCCGGCGAGATTCCGCCCGATGCACCCGGTACTCTTCAGTATTCCCACCCCGTGGGGGGCAATCCCCATCTACTCCTACGGCGTCATGTTGGGAAGCAGCCTTCTGTTTGCTTGGTACTTCCTCATGTACATGGGGAAGCGGGTCGAGAACTTCAACCGCGAGCTCCTCGCGAGCTGCTTCACCTGGACCGCGATCGGCGCCATCGTCGGTGCGCGCCTGCTGTACGTCTTCACCAATCTCGACTCGTTCAGTAGCGTCGCGTCATGGTTCGACCTCCGATCGGGCGGATTGGTCGCCTACGGCGGGTTCCTCGGCGGCTTCCTGACGGCTTGGGCGTTCTGGCGAATGAAGAAGATCCCGCTTCTCCCGTTTGCCGACCTGGCGGTCCCCACCCTCGGGTCGGGCCTCATGCTGACGCGCACCGGCTGCTACCTATACGGGTGTGACTACGGCCGCCCGCTCGGCCCCGACGCACCAGGCTGGCTCGCGCGGGCCGGCACTTTTCCGAAGTGGGATGCCGACGCGTTTCCGGTGTTTGCATGCGACGCGACGATCGCAGGCTCTCCGGCATACCAACGCCATCTCGGGCTGTACCCCGACGAGATGGTTGACCGCGTCGCCTCGCTGCCCGTCCATCCGGCCCAGCTCTACGAGTCGGCGGCAGGGCTCTTGCTGTTCGTCTTTGGGGTGTGGCTGCTCCTCCATCGGAGGTTCCGCGGGCAGGTGTTTCTCTCTGTCGCCGGCCTCTACGCGTTCTGGCGGTTCCTGATCGAGTATCTCCGCGACGACCCGGAGCGGGGCTTTGCGTTTGGCTTTTCGACTTCACAGCTGATCTCGCTCGCGGTGATCCCGCTGTGCATCATCGCGTACGTGCACCTCAAGAAGCGTGCGGCCGAGTTTGGAGATGTCCAGCTTCCCGAGTGGGCGCTCGACCCAGGCCCCGAAGCCGCAGCCCGAGGGGCAACCGCAACGGCCGCCCAAGTGGACGACAGGCCCGCCAAATACCGCCCGAAGAAGATCAAGAAAAAGTAGGCGATAGCGTGGGGGTAGGCGATAGCGTGGGGGCGGTGGGGCGGGACAAACTGACGGGCCGCAGGCCCGACCGGGATCAACCACGCCGCCGACGGGCCGAAGGCCCGA
Organism: Deltaproteobacteria bacterium; assembly: GCA_027295555.1. Lineage (GTDB taxonomy): Bacteria > Myxococcota_A > Polyangia > Polyangiales > Houyiibacteriaceae > SG8-38. The sequence goes on along the minus strand of JAPUKT010000285.1, from coordinate 5,552 downwards.
CCGGGATCAACCACGCCGCCCAGGGTGGTGGGAACCACGCCGCCGCCCTTACTAGCGTTTCGCGCGGTTGAACGCTTCGAGCACCCGCGGCGAGGTGCGCACGCTGTCGAGCTCCAGGTTCGGTAGGAGTGCGAGCGCCGTGCGGAAGGAGGCTTCGGCGAGGTCAGCGCGCTCGAGCGCAACGTAGGCAACCGCGAGCTCCTTTTGGATGGTGACCGTCTGTGACGAGGTCAGGCGCCGCATACCGAGCATCCGATTCGCGAGAGCGACAGCTTCTTCGAATTGTCCGGTTTGTATCTGCTTGATCAGGTCGGGCAGCAGCGTTTCCACCTCTTGTTGAACGACACGGGAAGCTCCGCCTCCGGCTGCCTGCACAAACGCCTCGCTCGCTTCGCTACGACCTTCGCCGACGAGCCGCAGGTCGAACAGCGGGACCAAAACGATGCGTCCGCGCTCGATGCGCGCGCCGGAGTTGAATCGACGCAGGCGTCTCAGCGCTTGGCTATCGTCTCCCATGTAGAGCTTCGCGATCTTCGCGAGGGTCTCGCCAGGAGCCACGACGTGGCGCAATGGATAGGGCACCACCAGCTCCGTGCCCTCATCGGGCTCGACGCCACGGTTCGCGTCGTTGGCCTCGACCAACGCGCTCGCGCGATCCTCCTTCCCGTAGAGCCGCGCGGCAATCGACTTCCAGGTGTCGTCCAGGCGCACCTGATAGAACGCCACGGTCGGGATGAAGATCCAACTCCCCGGAAGAAGCCCACCGGCATCGCCGCCCGGCATGCGATTGGCCTCCCGGAGCACACTTTCACGCGTGGGCTCGCCGTAGTAGCGTTCCGCGATCGATGCGAGTGTGTCACCCTCCTGAACCGGATGCGTGTAGACGGCCTGCGCAGCCGCGGTGGACGCCAAGACCAACAGGACCAACAACACGAAGACGCCCATCAAGAAAGGCGCAGCTCTCATGGCAACTCGCTCTCTACGGCCGTCGTGATCTCCTCCGTCAGCTTCGCCCGGTCGTGAACCGTGTACCCGGCTTCGATGAGGATCTCGTGCTCCACCGGCGCGAAGTACGGATTGATGTACTTCACGTAGTGTCGGCCGGGCTCGAGTGGAATGGCCCGCGCTGCCGGCGTGGTCAGCACACGTTCTCCATCGACATCAACGTGTGCCCATGGATCGGCGCTCACCTTGAGATAGCCCGCGTTGGCCGGATTGACGAAACCTGGACTACCTCCCACCGGGGGGCCCGACCAACGGCCACTCGCCACTTGGACCGTGAGCCCCGACGCTAGAAGCGCGAGCAACACCCACGCCTGTTTCTTGGCGATCCCCCACAAGAAGCCGCCATCACGGCGGCTGCTTCGAAGGACATGAGGGGCCACCGCTGAAAGGACTTCGTCGGTTTGCTCGCTGGTCATGATCCCGATCTCGCAAAGGAACATGACGAGCCGCGCGTTATGGTTCATCGGGACTCGGGGCGCGAGAAACTCCGTGAGACCGTCGATTAGAGTTTGTGTGGTCTGATAACGGTTGGCCGGCATCTTCTGAAGACATCGAGCCATGATCCGCTCGAGCTTACGGGGCACATCCACGCCGAGCTTTTTGAAGGGCTCGTAGCGATCGAGCCGGATCTTCTGCATGACGGTTCGCGATTCGTCTTCGACGAAGGGCTTTCGACCGGTGAGCATCTGATAAAGGACAATACCCACCGAGAAGATATCGCTGCGGAAATCGAGCTTGTCACCGAGAATCTGCTCTGGGCTCATATAGCTCGGTGTGCCGAGTCCAGTACCGCTTTCGGTGAGATCTCCGAAGTGCTCGTGTCGGGCGATCCCAAAGTCCATCAGCTTCACGTCACCCTGCATCGACACCATGATGTTCGCGGGCTTGATGTCTCGGTGGATGATGCCGCGGAAGTGCGCGTAATCGAGGCCGCGCGCGAGTTGCAGCGTGATGATCGCAGCGATGTCGGGCGGAAGTCGTGGCGAACGTTCGAGAAGGTCGTAGAGATCGATCCCGTCGACGTACTCCATGATGATGAACATCGAGCGGCCGTCCTTGAGGAAGTCGATGACGTGCAGGATGTTTTCGTGCTGAAGCGACGCCATGAAGTGGGCCTCGCGCTCGAACCGCTCGGCGAATTGGCTGTCGATCGCGATCGAAGGCTTGAGCGCTTTGATCGCAACGCGGCGATTGAGCGGCTCTTGAATCGCCTCATAGACGACCGCCATGCCTCCACTGCCAATTTCGCCAAGAACGCGACACGTTCCGATGCGTTCAACCATCGCGATCCATCAGCCTAGGCAGGGGGTTGGACAGTGTCAACGAGCGCCAAAAACTCGGCGAAAACCGACACTTAGGGCGGAAATTAGGGAAGCACGCAAAGGCCCCGATCGACCCAGTCGATCCCGCCTCGTCCATCGCGCATCAGGAAGTTGAAACGCACCAGGGTGCCCCCCGGATTGGCGAAGTTTGGGGGGGCCCATTGGATGAGCGCCGTGCGCGCGGGGTCGGTAATGAACGAGAAACTGAACTCGAAGCCGCCACCATCAGCTAGCCAACTCACCTGCATTTCCTCGGTAAGGGTCATGTCGCCCATCATGTATTCCTGAAAGCTATCGTCGGTGGCGGTGAGCCGAATGGTCGACGCGGGGCCCCCGGGGCGAGGCAGAACCGACTCGTCATCGACGAGGCTCGCGCAACCCGAGTCCGGGATGTCGCGCCGCACCCCTTGGTCGAAGGGCGGCGGCCAAGGGGCGCCATTGAGAGTGACGTCCGCGATGCTGGGATTGAGGTTCGGGTTGTCGGGCTGCTGTTCGATCGAGACCTCGACGCTGATGAATCGGCCCTCGTTGTTGGGATCTGCACAAGGCTCGAGAACGTCTGTCTCGCCTGTGACGAAGCGAATGATCGCGTCGAGCTCGGCAGGCGGCCCGTTTGCGCAAATCGCGCCTTGCAACACGACGCTCGTGGCCTCGACCGCTTCGAGCTCGGCGGCGCTCGGCACTTGAAACCGCACGATGGGGAACGCCAACGGATCCTCGGGCGGTGTGGCCTCGCAGCCCTCGCAGGGAAGCACATTGCGACAGATCGGAAGGGCCAGAACGGTCGGCTCCGGGACGCAGGCGACGAGGGACCACTGCAACGGCGGGGGGCTCAGCGGGGCGGGATCGGTCGATGGAGGGAAGCCGCGGTCGATCACGAGATTCGACACTCGGATCATGTCGCCGGGGTCTGGGTTGGCGCGGCCGGGCTTCCCCTCGACTTCGACCAGCGCACCGACGACCCGGAGATCGATGACCGCCGAAGCCGGAAGGAAGCTCTCGCTGCACGCAGCAAGAATACACAACGCGAGGATCGGCAAGCACTTCATAGCGTCCCCCTCAAACCCAACGACGGGATGATCGGAAGCCCGAGGAGTGGTGAGCTCTGGCTGAAGTCGTAGTTGTAGACGAGGCCCTCTTGGTTCTGCCGATTATAGGCGTTTCGAATGTCGAGAAAGAGCGCCAGCTTCCATTTGTCGAGGAGCCACTCTTTTTGCACTCGCAGATCGAGCTGGTGAAAGAGCGGATTGCGCAGGCTGTTCACACGACCATCGATCGGGATGTAGACATCGGTGAGCGCATCGTAGACAGAGCCGACGATGGGGGTGTTCGGGTTGCCGCTGACCAGTCGAAACGTGCCGCCGATTTCCCAGTTGCGCGGGAACTTGTAGACGAACGCCGCCGTGAGAATGTGCGTCTGGTCGAAGTCGAACAAACGCCAGGGCTCGAGAGGGCCGTCCTTTCGCTCACTTCGTGACAACGTGTAGGAGAGGTAGCCGAAGTACTGGCGACCGGTGGCAGGTCGAATCCTGACGCTGAACTCCGCACCATAGATGCGGCCGATGCCCTCGGTGATGAAAAACGGCGCCTCCCGGTTGGGCGTAGGAATCGCCCTGTCCCAGAGGTATTTGTAGAATCCCTCGACCGCGAACCGAGCGCCCGGGAAAGCGTCGTACTCCAAGCCCGCGCCTACGTGCACCGAGTGAATGGGGTCGAGATTGGGGTTTCCAATGGTGGAATCGGACTCCTGAAACTCGGGGGGTTGGCTGTAGATACCCACGCCGAGCTTCACCCGCATGTCTGGGCGTACGGTGAAGATCGTGGTGAGGCGTGGGTCGAACACGTACGCCGTGATCTGGCTGAAGTAGTCCATGCGAACGCCCAAGACCAGCAACGTGAACTTCCCGACGTTGAGGCCAGATTCGAGATAGAGGCCCGGCCGAAAGACTACGGACTCGACGTCGGCCAGAAGCAAATCCTCGGTTGCCAGTGAGCCCTGCTGACTGCCTGCCCCTTCGGAGACCAAGAGCGGCCCCATGTAAACGAGGTCGACCGGGGTCAGCGAAAGATCGGCGCCCGCAATCAGCCTGACCTTCTCGGTCATCTGGTAGCGCCATTCCATCCGGGAGTAGGTTTGAAGCAGGTTCGCATCGAGCCTGAAATCGTCTCCGATCCCGAAGCCGACTTTGGTGGGCCCGACGTTGAACGAGATATCTTGCTCGGTTTTCTCGTTTATGCGGCGGGTCCAGTCGACTTGATTGTTGTAGAAGCTGGTGTTGAAGTCGCCTTGCCCACGGATGCTCGGGTCGTCCCCCACCGTCTCCTCGAAAAAGAGCTCGAGTCGATCGTTGGAGCCGTAAGCCGAGATGCGTATGCGGTCCCTCTTCGTGGGTCGGTAGACGAGCTTGAACTGGTAGTCGACGTAGACGGGGGCCTGGCGCACGCCGATGTCGGCGTCGTCGGGGATGACCAACGGAAAAATCAAATCGATCAAGCTGCGCCGGAGGCCACCGGAGATATTGACCTTGTCACCGATGGGGCCTTCGGCGGTGATGAAGGTGTCGATGAAGGAAAACTCGGCAACGCCGTGGACCTTGTCGGTGGCGGGATCGCGCGTGGTGACCTCGAGGATGCCGCCGGTTCTACGTCCGTACCGCACCGAGAAGTTGCCCGGGTAGAAGTCGATCTGCTCGAGCAGGTACGAGTTGTAGACGCTGGTGATGCCGCCGAAGTGATAGATCAGCGGCACCGGGACCCCGTCGATGAAGGTCTCGCTGTCGTTCGGTGCCGATCCGCGAATGATCAGCAAGCCGAGCCCAAAGGGCGCGCGCGCAACGCCCGGCAGGAGCTCGACGGCGCGAAGGGCATCGCCTCGGGTGCCGGGGATTCGGGTGAGCTCGTCTTTGTCGATCGTGCGTCTGACGACCTCGCGCGGGGGAGCATCGACGATGGCCGTCTCGCCAAAGCCGCGATAGGCCTTCTTCTTGGCGCCGCCGAGTCGATAGATGACCTCGGTTACCTGGCCGGCCGCAATGTCCTCTTCGACGCTGAGGTCGCCAAACTCGCCGCCGAGGATGTTGACCTCGTACTTGCCGGGCGGAAGGTCGGTCACCACGAACGCGCCGTCGGGGCCGGCCACAAGGTCACGAGCCAGCTCACCATCTTCGCTGAGAATCTCGACGCCGACACGCCCGGCGGGGCTATCGTCTTCGGCGAGCAGGACGG
>JAPUKT010000284.1 GCA_027295555.1 Deltaproteobacteria bacterium | reverse complement strand
GATTCGGACCTAGAGGCGATCGCGATGGGGCGAATGGCGTAGTCGAACCCGTCGGCGTACTCGATATCGAACGCATCGACGATGTCGATCCCTTCAATCGAAATGTGCTCGGAATGAACGCGAACCCCAAATGCAAGCGTTGCCAGGATCGCCAGTTTGTGCGCCGCGTCCCGGCCATTGATGTCGAGGGTCGGGTCGGCCTCTGCGTATCCGGCGTCCTGCGCCGCCTTCAACGATACCGCGAAGTCGAGACCACGCTCTGCCATTTCGGTCAGCACGTAGTTGCTCGTGCCGTTGATGATCCCCTGGATCGATAGAATCTCGTCGGAGGCCAGCGACTCTTGGAGCATCCTGATGATCGGAACGCCCCCAGCCACCGAGGCCTCGAAGTACAGGTCGAGCCCCTTTTGCCTCGCCAAGTCGAAGAGCGCGTCACCCTCTTCGGCGAGCAGGGCCTTGTTGGCCGTGACGACATGTTTGCCTTGCTCGAGTGCCTCCCGAACGAGCTGACCGGCGGGCTCGAGCCCTCCCATCACTTCGACCACGATGTCGACTTTGGGGTTACGGACCACGGCAAATGGATCGTCGGTCAGCACCTCGGAGGGGACGACCTCCGGCCGGGGCCGCTGGGGGTCCCGCACCGCGATTTGCTCCACCGCCAGTGTGGCGCCCAAGCGCTTTTCGATCGTCTTCGCGTGAGAACGCAAGATCTCCAACGCCCCGGTACCAACGACGCCGCAGCCTACGAACCCGATGCGAATTGTTTTCGAAGACAACCGAACCTCCCTCGCGGGGCCTACGGTAGCAGACTGACGACCCGATTCACGCCGCTCCTATCCGTTAGTTCCGTTGGGAGACTCGCGACAATGGGCTAGAAGTGGGGTGTGGAACTCTGGTTGCTCGCGCTTTGGTCCGTCTCCGGCGCCGCGCTTCTGTTCGCGCACCTCCTGATGGCTTGGCGTGTGCTCACCGGCCCGCTCGCCGCGCCTTGGCGCTACTTGGGTTTCCTGATTCCTTTCGCGACCCCACTCGTCGCCTGGCGTGGAGGGAATCGCCTCGGCCCGATCACCTGGGTTCTGTTCCTGGTCATCTACGTTTCCGCGCGCATGGTCGAGGTCTGATGGAGCCTGCAGTCCCATGACCGAACGGAGATTGTATGCACCATCGCTTCCCGAAACCGGCGGGACGGTCAAGCTGGCCGAGGCGCCAAGTCGACACGTGCGTGTCCTGCGCTTGAAGGTCGGTGACGAGGTCGTGCTCTTCGACGGACGAGGCAAGGAGGCGCCGGCGCGCATTCAGACTGTCGGCGCCGACGAAGTCGTTTGCCAAGCCGGTCCGCCGAGGGACGGAGGGCCCCGACGATCACGTCTGGTGTTGATGCTCGCAGTCCCCAAAGGATCCAAACTCGACGACTGCGTCCGCATGGCCACGGAGCTCGGAGTCGACGAAGTGGCTCTCGTCCTAACCGAACGCACGGTTCCGCGTTGGGATCCGGACCGCGCCAAATCGAGGATCGATCGTCTGACCCGAATCGCGAGCGAAGCCGCCGCGCAGTCCGAACGCAGCGATGTGCCGTTCATTCATCCCCCCGAGCCGTGTCAGGCGTGGCTCGCGCGGGTTCCCGCCAACGCGCTGAGAGTCGTCTTTGATGCGCGGGCCGGTGCACGTCTCGATGCGTTTGCAGCGTTACCTGAACAAGTATGGTGTGCGATCGGGCCCGAGGGGGGGTTCACGGACATGGAGCTCGAGGCGTTTCGAGGCGCTGGGTTCGCGATCGTCAGCCTAGGAGACCTGGTGTTGCGCGTCGAAACGGCAGTCCCCGCGGCCTTGGCGTTGGTGCGAGACCGGGTGGCAGATCTCCTACAACCTCGTTGACACTTCGACCGCCACGACGCCAACATGGTGCTTGGGATGTCGGTGCTTGCCTCGCTATTGGTCCGCGACCAGCTCATTGCGGTCGATCGCATCCAGGAAGCGATCCAGCAGCAAGTCATGCGGGGTGGCAACCTGGACACGGTGCTGCTCGAGCTCGGCTGCCTGAGCGAGAATCAGATGAGCGCCTACTGCGCCGCCGTTTATGGGCTCGTGTCCGCGACGCGAGCCGAGGTCATGCAGGCCCGGGTCGAGACGATTCGCACGCTGCCTCGGGAGTTTGCGGTTCGACACCGTCTGATCCCGCTGGCTCACACCGAAGATGCGATCGTCCTGGCGGTCGACCGGCCGCTGCCCGACGCCATTTTGCGCGAGATCTTGTTCGAGCTTGGCGTCGATCCCGTCCAACGCGTGGCGTGCTCGGTTCGCTTGGAGGCCGGGTTGGCCAAGCATTACGACATCGAAATGACCGCCCGCATGCGCAAGCTCGCCGAGGAGCTGAATCGTGCGGAGGAGGGGGCCGTCCCGTACGTTGCACCCTTCGAAGGCGTAGGGAAGCGTAGCTCCCTGCCGCCGAGCAAGAAGATCTCCGGCTCTTACCCAAGGCTAGAGTCCTCGATTCCCGCGCCGGTCGGCATCGCCGACACGGAGCCGCCACCAGCAGTCCTCCCTCAAATTGGCTCCTCGGTGCCCGCGGGGACCTTTCGAGATTCGGATCCTGGCTCTCCAGCGCACAAGAGCTCGAAGTCGAAGTCCGGTTTCGTCGATGCGAGTCGCTACAGCTTGCCGCCCCGTCCAGCGGAGGTTCTCGGGAGACCGTCCGAGCGTCCGGGTCCCTCGGGTCGCGGCCCTTCGCCGAGCGCGCGATCGCCAGTGCCGCACGTCGAGCCACCCTCGGCGTGGAAGCCCGCGCCCCCACCGATCCCTCAGGACAGAGAGCCTCGCAAGAAACGCCGACGATCGGTACCTCCCGATCCGCGGCGGGACAATGATGGGAGCGCGGTCGCCCACGACGTGGTCTCCCTCGGCCCAAGTGGACCCAGCTCCGTGCCTCCAAGCGAGGAAGCTCCGACGATACCCCGTGCGCAAAAATGGGCACCCGCACCTCCAAGCGAGGAAGCTCGGACGACACCCCGTGCGCGAAAATGGGCGCCCGCACCTCCACCGACCGCTTCGGAAACGCCGCTCCCGAGCGTCATCATCGACGTTGGTGAGGATGTAGAGCAGCTCGTCGAGGCGCTGCGCGTGGCCGGTCCCGAGGACGAAATGGTGATCCTGCCGCTGCTCGCCGTCGGAGAAGGCGTTCTCCCGGCGCTCGCACGCGAATTTCCTGGGAGGCTGTGGTTCGATCGCAACGAGCCACACGCGCGGATTCCTGCCGGCCGGAATGTCTCGGCAGTCGCGCGGACCTTCGTCGCCTTCGGGCAGCGTTCCGTACCCTACTTGATTCCCCTGCTCGACCACGCGGATCCACATGTTCGCTACTATGCCGCCCTCGTCGCATCGGAATTCGTCCATCCGGACCTGGTCCAGCCGATCGGACGGCGGCTCTACGACTCGGATCCTGGGGTCCGCAGTGGCGCGTACCGCTCGCTGAGCGTGCTCTACGCGTGTGAGGCAGAGTTCACGCAGCTGATCGAACGCCTTCGGGCTGGCTCGCGTGACGGCCGCAAGCTGCAGCCCCAGGTGACCGCCATCGAAGCACTAGGCCGACTGCGGGACGTGGAATCCTTCGAGTTTTTGGTGTCGCTCCTCGATAGTCCCGAGGTCGAGGTCATTCGCGCGGCACACGCGAGCCTCGTACGATTGAGCTGCCAAGACTTCGGGACTGCAAAGAAAAAGTGGCTCGCCTGGTACGACAAGAACGAGTCCGTCCACCGTGTCGAATGGTTGATCGACGCGCTCATGCACTCGGACGAGCGCCTCCGTCGACGAGCGAGCGACGAGCTCAAGCATCTGACGCAAGAGTATTTCGGGTATGAGCCAGGGCTTCCGAAACGCGAACGGGACGCGGCGCAGCAGAAGTATCGCCGTTGGTGGCAGCAGGTGGGGAGTCGCATGTTCATCCAGCCGGAACGGAACGGCTCTGGCCAGGCCCGCGGCCAGTGATAGACTGCCGCGTCGTCGCCTAGACGGCCTGCGGCCTTAATTGGTCCCGCCCCACCACCCCCACTAGCGCCTAGACGAGCTCACATCGTGCGAATCCCAAGGCTCCTCACCATTCTGGGCCCTGCGGCCGTCCTCTATGTCCTGGCGGCGAGGGCATCCCTCCGCATCTCGCCCTCGTACGAAGGTGTCATCGCGGTTCTTTCGATCGGGTTGTCGCTGACGCCTCTCTTGTTGCTGACCGCTCCCCCCATGCGCGGCACTTCGCGCTTGGCCTGGATGGGCACGTCGCTCGCGGTCGCGGTGGCGTCTGCCGGCGCGTCCTCGGAGGTTCTCACGTGGACGCATGGGATCGCCTGGCTGAGCGCCGCCATGGTCATGCTCGATCTAGTGTTGCCGAGATCGCTCAGACCCGGCGTTCGCTACGCGATTCTGTGCGCGTTGGCCTCCGCCGCTTTCGTAGGGGCCGCGTTCGCCGATGCCGAGCTCTTGCCGGACGCGCCCTTCGGCGTCGTTGTCGTCGCAGGGATCATCGCAGCCGGGGCGCTTCACCAAGTTCTCCTGGTCGGTCGCGGCCATTCGGTCGAGGGTGCGCTTTCGGGGATCGCGTTGGTCGGCCTTGCGGTCGCGTTGGCCTACGCGTGGTTTGGGCCGTTCGGCGGTGTGCTGGGGATCTGCGTCGAGTTTTCCGTCGCCACGCTGCTGTGGCTAGGGCACTTGGCTTGGATCGATCCGCACTGGAGGTCACTGCGGCGCGTTGGCGTTCCGTTGCTCGCGGCGTGCGCTGCTGCGTTCGTGGCCGGATTCTTCTTCGTGCCTCGCCTTCCCAACGTGCCCTGGCAACTCGGTGTCGCTGCTGCAGGTATCGGTGTTCTTTGGTGGGTCACGTTCGCCGGCGCGAAGAGACTCGGCACCCGTGCCGTGTGGAGCACGTCGGGCCGGCTCGCAGAGGGCGTGAACGCCGCGCGACATGGCCTCGCCGGGGGCGCAACACTCGAGGAGATCGCGAGTGGGTCACTCGCTCCGTTGACGGAGGCTTTTCAGGAAGGCGATGAATGCCCCGAGCTGTTCACGCTGCAACCGCCACTTCGGATTCGACTGGATGCTGGCAAACGCGCCAATATTCGGTCTGCAGACGCGCCTCCTTCCATCGTTCATGCGGTGTTCGTCGGCGGGGAGAGCGGCGTGCTCGACATCTTGAGCCTGCGCACCCGCGTGGTACGCGAGCCGGCGATTCGCGAGCTGGTCGACACGATGGAGAGCGGTGGGACCGGGGCCATCCTACCGTGCGCGCACCTCGACCACGTCGAGGCGTTGCTCCTCCTACCGATCGGAGACCGCACCGAGCCTTTCTCGCGCATCGAGCTCGAGACGCTCGCGCGTTTGGGTGAGTCGCTAGGAGGAGCTCTCTCATCGGCGCTCGCACAGCGTCGCACTGAGAGCCACATCAACGAGCTGTCGGCGCTTCGACGCGACGCCGAAGATCGGGTCGCAGCACTCGAGGGTGAGCTCGAGCAACTTCGTGGACAGTTCGACGTGCTGGGGCGCGGCCTTGCCGAAGATCAAACGTTGCATGTGGCCTACAGTCCGTCGATGCGGCGCGTGCAAACCCGGGCGATCGAGCTCGCACCGACGAGCAGACCGATCTTGTTGGTCGCTACGGCAGGCGCCCCAGTCCTCCCGATATCGCGATTCATTCACGATCGGGGGCCGCGTTGGGAAGCGCCCTTCGTGGTGGCGGACTGTTCGTCTGCGACGCCAGATCTCGTGACGAGCTTGTTGTTCGGTTCCGAGAAGAAGCATCGCAAGGGCTGGCTCCAGTCGGCAACCGGCGGAACCTTGCTGCTCCGAGACCTGCCGGCGCTTCCGCTTCCTGCCCAAGCACGGCTCGCGACCGCGCTTGCCGATCCGAGCGTCGACTCCGCGGACGTCCGGGTCATCGCCACTGCGCGAACGCGGCTGAAAGAGCTTCGGCGACGCGGCGCCCTCGACCCCGAGCTCGCCGAGACCTTCTCCGGTTCGGACATGGTGATCCCGCCACTCCGAGAGCGGCGCGAAGACCTGCCCTCCTTGGTGCTTCTCGCGATCGATCGAGCTTGCCGCGTGTTGGCCTCAGGGCCCGTCGGGATCGAGCAAGAGGCCATGGCCGCGTTGGTCGCGCACGACTGGCCGGGCGATGTCGCCGAGTTGGAATTCATCGTGGAGTTGGCCGT
>JAPUKT010000283.1 GCA_027295555.1 Deltaproteobacteria bacterium | reverse complement strand
CATCCTGCAGAGTTCGAACGCACTTCACCCGCGTGAACCACACAAAGGGCGGTGCGAACGAATGTACAAGTAGCTGGCGACCCGACATGGCGAATACGCCATCACACGACTAACGGACAGCCACTTTTCGTCTCGCGACTTCCGAATGCGGTGACCACTCCTGGACCGTTCCCGACCATGCGTCGCTCCGAGTCGGCACATTCCAACGAAACACATTCGATGCGACCGGATGATTCACAAAGCTGAGACCGTCACGGGGAAGTGACGTACATTGAGATGAACGCCTGGCGTCGGAAACCCATGACCCGCACGAAAATACTAGACGGTGAATGGGCTCGCGATGAGTTGAAGCGCATCGCGAAGGAGTACAAGGACCGCTTTGGGATGTCGGCTCCACCGCGCACCGTGACGTCCCGCCAAGGGTCTACGGGACTGCCCAGCAATGTCCAGATACGAAACGGCTTGCCAAGAAGCTGGCCGCTTCCTACATTCGACCACCGGGACGAACCTCTCGTGCTCCTAGACTTCGGCTTTGTGTGCGCATACAGTGCTCCCGTCTCGGAGCTCAACACCATTCCCAGAAAGCGCAGGCGACGATGAGCAACTACAGCGACAAGACAGTTCTAGTAACAGGTGCAAACTCAGGCCTTGGCTTCGAGGCGGCCCGGCAGCTCGCTGAGGCTGGCTGGGGAAAGGTGATCCTGGCCTGCAGATCCGAAAGCAAGGCCGAGGCCGCCCGCGCGCGGCTGATAGAGCTAACCGACAAAGACCCCTACAGCCTTCTTGCGGTGGATACCTCCGAGGTCGCCTCGGCCCAGGCAGCTTGTGATCAACTGCGCGAGCGGGGCGAAAGGATTGATTTCTTGCTACTCAACGCGGGAGCGTCGGGGGCGCAACCAAAGTTCAACTCCGCTGGTGTCGAGATCACCTGGGCTTCCACGCTGGTAGGTCATCACACCATGACCATGAACATGCTCGATGGCGGGCTTCTCAGCCCGGGTGCGCGCATCGTCATCGCAGGTTCCGAGGGTGCCCGAGGCAACCTTCCCGGCATGAAGGTCCACGACATCGAAAAGGTTGCCAAAGAGCGCTTTGACGGAGATCGGGTTACGGCCATCGAAGCTCTAGCGCGCATCAAGGGCCCCTACCGATTCAGCAATATGGACGAGTATGTGACCGCCAAGCTGGTGGTCGCCTGGTGGGCGGCCGCGTTGTCACGCAAATTGCCAAGAGGCATGACGGTCAACGCGGTGTCGCCTGGATCGGCGCCCTCCAGTGGCTTCGCGCGCGACGCACCCTTCTTGATGCGCGTGTTCATGTTGCCGATCATGAAAATCGCTGGCCCCCTGATGGGAATGGCCGGGTCCATTGAAAGCGCCGCGCGTCGCTATCTCGACGCCGCGGATCTGGGCGACAACGAAACGGGACACTTCTACGCGACCGCTCATCGCACCAAACTGGTCGGGCCGGTGGGAATCCAAACCTGGCCCGAGTACTTTACCGATGAAGCCGCCCAGGAAGCCGGCTTCGCCGCGGTGGTGAAGCTGACGGGCGTTGGATTGCCGGAGGCTAGTAGCGTCGCGACCGCATGAGCGACAGTCGTGCTCAGGCCCTGGCGTTGTCCAGAGGCGACACCCTGAAGGCTCGCTCCCTCGCGCTTCTTCCGCTTCAGATGCCGACCACCCTGAGCGCCCCATGGGATCGGGCGGGGCCACGCGGGCGAACGTTTTTTCCAGAATGATGGGGTTTTCCTCAGACGGCCAGCTAAACGCTGGAAGAGGTTTTCAGCGCCAACCGAGAGAGATAACTTCGAAATCATCGGACAAGAGCGCGCGAAAGGCGGGGTTCAGCACGTCGTTGTTCCAGCGTGGATCCATGGTGCCGGTGACGAACATATCACTTCCGTTGTCGGCGACGATGAGGCCGTAAGTCTTCATCGCTCGAAAGATTCTCTGCATCGACTCTGAAAAGCCCGAGAGATCCTTGCTGGCTCGCAAGCGCAAGCGCGTTCCCATCGGAGGAGCGCCGAAGGTCGCGCCCGCGGTGTGGGACGCGGGCCAAACGTGGCCGTCGGTCGCGCGCACGGTCACGCGAAAAGCATGCGGGATCTCGCCAGAGCCATGAGCTTCGTCGTAACGCACGAGACCAGGAAGGATAGCAAGCCCTGCCGCATCGGCGGACGTCCACCCCTCGGGCCGCCGCGCGTTCGAGCTCAGATCGAACACCGCCCCTGAGCCCGCTTCCCAGCGGTTCTCATTGGCGTTGAAACGCGTGGCCCAAGTCTCGAACAAGAGCCGTTGGTCACGATCGAGGAGGAGAAGGTGGCGGTCGCCGTCGCTTCCGCCACCAGGCACGCCCCCCTCGACGAAGTTGGGCTCCGACTTAACTTCTTCGGGAATGGGGTATCCTGGGCGCCCCGGCGCGCCCGCATCGCTCTCTTCGGGATAATCGACGAAAGCGATCGGTACGCGAGGGGTGTTCGCGGAGACCGTAACATAAGGGATGCCGTAGGGCGGCGGCCCAAAGTCGGGATGGAGCGGTCGTCCGCCAATCCACTGCAGCATGTCATCGGATCGGGGATCGACCGGAGCGTCGCGGATATCTTGGCTCCACCAATTCCCGGGAGGGTAGAGCGCCGTCGCGGAGAGATCTTCGAGCAGCACGGCGTTCCCACCGGACGGAGCCGCAGGTATTGCTACGGGCCCGACCTCCGAAGGCTCGGAGGCCGTACGGCACCCGGACAGGCCGAGGCCCAACAGGAAAACGAGCGCCCAATTATTCACGGTACGTGCAGCGTACCAAACCGAGGCTTCTAGCGACGTGACGAGCGTCACGCTGGCAGCGACGCTGCGCTATGATCGTTCTACTCACGCCGGGGTGGCGGAA
>JAPUKT010000282.1 GCA_027295555.1 Deltaproteobacteria bacterium | reverse complement strand
CCGGGGTTCGAAACCCCGCGTGCCTACCAAGTGATTGCCAACACTTGGCGTGAAAAAGATCCGACCGTGGTTGGCGGTAGTCCAACGCGAGGGAACGCCGCAACGAGCGCTTGTCGGAGGCGGGTTCGGCGTCAGCACAGCCCTCGATCGGCCCTTGTGGACCCCACCGAGGCCCGATGGAGCGCCGCAAGCGGGTCGATCGCAGTCGCGCCCCAGCCACCGGGCCCTTGCAGATGCACCGCACCGCCGCCGCCCCTGGGGTGCAGCCGCGTCCGCTCTACGGAGGCTTGCCTAGAAGGCTACGGCCCCGGCCCGCACCGCGCCCCATGGCAGACCCGCATCCACCAGGTGCCTTCGGGGAAGCACACGCTGCGGTCTCCGTGTGTCCATGCGGCGAGTGCGCGCTCGTATTGGGCGTTGAACGCGCGAAGGCGCCGGACGGCTTCGGTGGCCGCGGCTCGATGCCCCGCCGCCGCGAACTGCGGGTTGAGGCTCCCGAAGGCTTCGTAGCTCTTGGCCCGCTTGGTATGGGCCAGCCTCAGCACGCGCCTCGGACCGACAAAGGCCATCCCCGTGCGCTTCGCCTTCTGCCAAGCCTGGTGTTGGTGTTGCCGAACACGCTCGGCGATGCGCTCCCGGGCGAGCTCGGGGCCATAGTCGAGCTCGAGTGCCACCGGCATCTCCAGCCGAAGCTCGATCTCCTCGGGCCACTTCGGGTTTTGTGGGTCGAAGTAGTGCACCGGTCGCTTGACCTTGATGATCCGGGTGCCGAGGTGCGCCGGCAGCGTCTGTGCCCCAGGCCAGTCCTTGGCGTAGCGCACAGCCAAGGCTTCGACCGGGTTAGCGATGAGGTAGGCGATGGATTCTATCGTCGCTTCGGGGGTGAGGAGCGCATGGGCGCCGCTCGAACGCTTGTCGAAGACTTCTTCAGGCCATCCGCGAAAGGCCTTGGTGCACAAGGCAAGATGGCGATGAAAGGTCTGCAAGAACCGAGGAAGCTCGCACCGAACATCGGTGATGACCTCGTGCGAGTGGGTGGACATGAGGCACGCGGCGTGAACCCGCACACCATGGAGCTGCGCGGCATGCCCGAGGCAGTACCAATAGGCCTGCTCCATCTGCCGCGCCTTGTCGGGATTGAGAAGGAAGTGGCGGCGCGTGGTGCGCCGAGAGAGCGCCCACGTGGTGCCGGCATCGACGATGCGCCGTCGGGTCATTCCATCTCGACCAAGCGAACACCGTGCCGACACGGGGCTCAGCGATTTCAGGAGCTTAGGACCATCCCCTGGGCGGTTTCGCCCCCTGCCGACGGCGGCCGCCACTTCACGAAACTACATGGCAATCCCGCAACGCTTGCGGCGTTTGGTGCAACCTCGGTAGGATCTTTTTTCTGTTAGGTCGGTGAACCTGCGGCGGCGAGCATCTCGTCATACATATTTGCCAAGTCGTTGAGCGCTTGAGCGCAGTCTCCATTAAACGAGGAGCCGTGCATCAGGCCCAACACAGCTGGCTCGAGGTTCGCAAGCGAGCGGATCGTGCTTCCCGTCGTCGGCGTCAGACACGTGGCTTTGAAGAGAGATTCGGCTTCTTCTGCAGGTCCTACGACGTCGTTCGATATGAGTGCGGGACCCTTCCCGAGATGCGTGAAGAGATCTCCGCACAGAAGAGTCCGTGTCGTTTCCTCAAAAAGCAGCCGAGCCTCCCAGCAATGGGGGACATGCGGCGTATCGAGATGACGGACGCGTTTATCGCCGAGGTCCAGCACCTCTTTGTTTTGCAGAACCCTCGGGGGTCGGTCCGCAAGATCGTTTAGCGAGACCATGCAGCCCACTTCGCCGTGTGCCACCGCGGCTTGCGGTGCAGCTTCGAGCCATTGGTTCATCGAACCGCATTCATCCGATTCGATGTGTCCGAATGTGATCCACCTCAGCGCCTCCACGGGAATGAGCTTCGCTACGGCTGCATTGATCGAGGGATACATCGCGCGCGGTCCGGTGTGGAACAACAGAGGCTCGTCCGCCCGAATCAGGAATTGGTTGAACGTAAACCCGGTCGGCCCAATCTCGGGCACAAATGTGCTCATGCGGAAGATATCGGGTGCAATCTCATCGGTCGTGGTTTCCATGGTCATCTTCGCCTTCCTCCGATTGCCCGGGGAGGATAGTGGATCTACACCAGCGTGCTGCAGGACGCGATCCTCATGCAGTACCCAACCGGCGAGGGCCACTTCGCGAACCGTGGCCTCGGGGTCGTTGAGGACGTCGTGGGCGAGGCTTGCGATCGGCACACCGTGTGTCAAAGGGCCTCCATCGGTGCCCTTGTTGCCCATGTCTGACCCTCTGCCCCCATCGCTTTCGATAAGTGAAGCGGGGGCCGGCGCGCCTGCTCTTTTCCTTGACACGGTAGGGGTCCGGGGTTCGAAACCCCGCGTGGCTACCACGAGGAGATGGCTGGTCTTGAGCTCGAGCCACATACTTCGGTCCTGCGACCGATGACGAACGAAGCGACAGAGCGCACCGCGCGCGACATACTCGAGGCGCGCGGAGACCTGGGCAAGGACACCGTGGCCGCCCGGGTCGATGGGCGAGTCTTCGATTTACACACTCCGCTACCTAACGGGAGCGCGGACGTATCCGCGATCGCGGCCTCCGACCCGGAGGCGCTTCCTGTCATCCGGCATTCGAGCGCTCACGTGATGGCGGATGCGGTTCAGCGGCTTTTCCCAGGAACCAAGGTTGCGTTCGGCCCCGCCACCGACGGCGGCTTCTATTACGATTACCAGCGCCCGGACGGGACCTTCTCGGAGGACGACCTTCGCGCGATCGAAGAAAAGATGGCGGAGATCGTCGAAGCGGACAGCCCGTTTCGAAGAGAGGTCGTGAGCCGCGATGAGGCCCGTCGACTACTGCAGTCGCTCGGGGAGAGCTTCAAGCTAGAGCACCTCGAACGGCTCGAAGATCCCATCTCGCTCTACAGGCACGGCGAGTGGGTCGACCTCTGCGAAGGGCCCCACGTTCCCTCGACGGGCTTTCTCAAGGCGGTGAAGCTGACCAGCGTTGCGGGCGCGTATTGGCGCGGAGATGAGCGCAACCCCATGCTGCAGCGCATCTACGGGACCGCGTTCGCGTCTCCGAAGGCGCTCCGAGCTCACCTCAAGCAGCTCGAAGAAGCGAAAAAGCGCGATCACCGAAAGCTCGGCAAAGAGCTGGAACTCTTTGCGTTTCACCCGTACGCGCCGGCGTCGCCGTTCTTTTTGCCGCGAGGCTCGATCATCTACAACCTGCTCGAGGGCTATATTCGTTCGCTCTACGCGCGCTATGGTTACGATGAGGTGATCACTCCGCAGATCTTCGACAACGAGCTCTTCCACAAGTCCGGACATCTCCCGTCGTACGCCGAGAACATGTTCATGGCCGTCACGGTCGAGAATCTCGAGAAGCTCCAGGCGAAGGCACAAGACAAAACCCCGAAGGACGCCCACGATTGGGCGCTCGCGTTCGAGGAGTCGCTTCGGTTCGGTGTGAAACCCATGAACTGCCCAAGCCACTGCCTGATCTTCGCGATGACCCGTCGCAGCTACCGCGACCTCCCGATGCGCATGGCGGATTTCGGGAGGCTCCATCGGTTCGAGCGAAGTGGCGTCGTCCAAGGGCTGACGCGCGTTCGAACCTTCTCGCAGGACGATGCGCACATTTTCTGCACGCTCGACCAAGTGCAAGACGAGATCAAGAGTTTCCTCGACCTCGTGTATGACGTGTATCGCGACTTCGGCTTCACTGACGTTCGCATCGTCATCGCGACACGGCCGGAGAAACGACTCGGCGCCGACGAAATCTGGAACCAGTCCGAGCAAGCTCTCGAAGAGGCGGTGAAGTCCAAGGGCTTACCGTACGAGATCGCCGAGGGGGAGGGCGCCTTCTACGGCCCGAAGATCGACTTCCATCTCAAGGACGCCATCGGCCGTCCCTGGCAGCTAGGCACCATCCAAGCCGACTTCAATCTGCCCGAGCGCTTTGATCTCACGTACACCGGCGAGGACAACAAGCCCCATCGGCCGGTCATGCTCCATCGCGCGATTTTGGGCTCGATAGAGCGCTTTTTCGGCGTGCTGACCGAGCACGTAGGCGGGGCCTTCCCGCTTTGGCTGGCTCCTGAGCAGATCGCCCTGTTGACGGTCAGTGAGAAGTTCAACGACTATGCGCGCAATGTGCAGCAACAGCTCCAGGACCGAGGCTTCCGGGTCTCCGCTGATCTCAGCGGCGACAAGCTCGGCGCAAAGATTCGCCAAGCGCGCCTGATGCGGATCCCGTATTTGGGCGTCATTGGCCAAAAAGAAGTAGAAGGGAAGGGTCTGGCCCTTCGCTCGAGAGACGAGAACAAAGACCTCGGGTTCGCACCGTTGTCCGACGTGTTCGACCGGCTCGAGCGAGAGAACCACCCACCCTCAGCTATGGATTCAACGATAGGAGATAGTCATCGCTAGACCGCGCTTTGGACCACGCGATCGCCCCCGGGATTTCGGCCCGCGGGTGAACGCTCGCATTCGAGTGCCCGAGATCCGAGTGATCGGAGCCGACGGCAAGATGTTAGGCGTCATGAACACCGACGAGGCCCGTCGGATGGCTCGAGACTTGGATCTCGATTTGGTCGAGGTAAACCCGAAAGCCAGCCCACCCGTCTGCAAGATCATGGACTTCGGCAAGTTCAAGTACGAAGAAAAGAAGAAGCAGGCGGATGCCCGAAAGCGGCAAACCCAGATTGCCCTCAAGGAGATCAAGCTCCGTCCCAAAACCGACGACCACGATCTCGAGTTCAAGATGAAGCATATTCGCCGCTTCCTCGAAGAGGGGAACAAGGTGAAGATCACCGTTCGCTTCCGCGGACGCGAAATCACCCACCCCGAAACCGCACAGCGACAAATCGACTTGATCATCGATGCCGTGGAAGACATCGGCGCCGTCGAAACCTCGGCCAGGCTCGAGGGCCGCACCATGACGGCCATCCTCGCGCCGAGAGTCAAGGTCCAACAAAGCCGCGACGTCAAGTAGCTATCACACGCTGACGCTGGCGCTGACGCTGACACTGACACTGTAAATTCCCCCGCTTGACTCCCTCACCGCACGCGCTAAACAGGGCCCTCTCCGCTCCCCCGCCGCGGGTCCCGCTGGTTTGGGAGCTTTAAGCGAGGACGGTCAAATGCCTAAAATGAAAACAAGACGTGCTGCCGCCAAGCGGTTCAGAGCGACCGGTGGAGGGCGGATTCGCCGTTCCACGGCCGGCAAGCAGCACTTGATGCGTGGCAAGTCCGCGAACCGACTCCGGAAGCTCAAGAAGAACTCCCTGGTCGACGCTCGCGACGAAGCTCGGATCCGGCGTTTGCTTCCTTACGAGCTCTGAGACTTTTAGGGAGAACGCCATGCCTAGAGTGAAACGAGGGTTCAAAGCCCGTCGCCGGCGCAAGCGCTTACTCAAGCACGCCAAGGGTTACTACGGCGCACGCCGCAAGGCCTTCCACGTTGCGATCGAACAGGTCCACAACGCATGGGAAGACGCCTATCGGCATCGCCGCACCAAGAAGCGCGACTATCGCCGTCTTTGGATTGCACGCATCAACGCTGCCGCACGCGCTAACGGGCTGAACTACAGCCAGTTCATCGCCGGTTTGAAGCGCTCCGGGATTGGGCTCGATCGCAAGATCCTCGCGGAGATCGCAGTCGCCGATCCAGGCGGCTTCAAAGCGGTCGTCGACGCCATCGAGTAGATCGCTCTGGACGCGCGATGGCAGAGCCTGATGCGGTTCAGACATTCGAAGACGGACTTGCCGAAGTCCGTGGCGCGTACGAGCAGGCACTCCGCGACGCGACCGACGAGCCGTCCCTTCGCCTAGTCAACGGCCGCTACGTGGGGCCACATGGCGAGCTCACCAAGCTCCTCAAGCTCATGCCGAAGCTCCCGGGCGACCGGCGACGCGAGCTCGGTCAGCGCGCGAATGCGCTCAAGCAAGAGATCCAACAGACTTTCGACGGCGCACTCGAAGGCATTCACCGACGCGCCCGCGAAGCCGAGCTCACCGGTCCTTTCCTCGACGTGACGTTGCCGGGGCGTTGGCAAATGCCTGGCCGGCTGCATCCGATCACGCGCATTCGCAACGAGGTGATCGAGATCTTCACGTCGTTGGGCTTCGACGTGGCCGACGGCCCGGAGGTCGAGCTCTACGAGAATTGCTTCGACAAGCTCGGCTTTCCCCCGGACCACCCGGCAACCGACGAGCACGACACCTTCTTCATCGAAGGTGGCCCAAGCTCCGGGCCCCACAGCGTCCTCTTGAGGACCCAAACGTCGACGATTCAGGTGCGCGAGATGAGCCGCCGCGAGCCCCCTCTAGCAATCCTGTCGCCAGGCGCGGTGTACCGTCGCGACGATGACGCCACGCACTCGCCGATGTTCTTCCAGCTCGAGGGCTTCCTCGTCGATACGGACGTGACCTTCGCCGAGCTCAAAGGGGTGCTGACTCTTTTTCTGCGGCGCCTCTTCGACGAGCACGTGGGCGTCCGCTTTCGCGCGAGTTACTTCCCGTTCGTCGAACCGGGCGGTGAGGTCGACATGAGTTGCGTCTTCTGCCGCGCGTGGGAAGGCGATAAAGAGCGCACGGCGGCCTGCCGCGTATGCAAGGGCAGCGGATGGATGGAGATCCTCGGCTGCGGAATGATCCACCCAGTCGTGTTCGAGAACGTGGGGTACGACCCGGAGAAGTACACCGGGTTCGCCTTCGGCATGGGGCTGGACCGGATCGCGATGCTCAAATACGGCATTCCGAACATCAAGCTTCTCTACGACAACGACGTGCGCTTCCTGTCTCAGTTTTAGGAACGACCATGCTGACTTCATTCCGTTGGCTGCAAGAGCTCTGTCCCATCGAGGCCGATGTCCACGAGGTGGCCCATCGCATCACGCAGGCAGGCTTGGAGGTCGAAGCGATCGAAGAGAAGGGCGCGAACCTTTCCGGCGTCGTGATTGCCGAGGTGCGCACCAAAGCCCCTCATCCGAAGCGCGACAAGCTCATGCTCGTCACTGTGTTCGACGGCGAAGCAGAGCATGAAGTCGTTTGCGGCGCTCCGAACGTGCCCGAGCCAGGGGGTCGAGTCTTGTTTGCGCGTCCTGGCGCGGTTCTTCCAAACGGCCTTCAGATCGGGTCGCGCAAGGTCGGAGGCATCGAGTCCTCGGGAATGATCTGCAGCGAAGCCGAGCTCGAGATCGGTGCCGATGTGGACGGTATCTTCATCGTGGACACGGAGAACGCGGCTTTGCCAGGCGACGACGGCGCGCATGCCCTCGATCTCCACGACTTCATTCTCGACATCGGCCTCACTCCAAACCGGCCCGACTGCTTGGGTCACGTGGGGATCGCCCGCGAAATTGGGCTCCTCTTCGGCAAGCCATGCGAGCCCCGCAAGGCCGCCGGCCCACGACGAACCTTCGCCGCGGAAGCCTCCTTCCAAGTCGACCAACCCACGACCGACCTCGTCCCTTTGTGGGACAACGAGAGCGAGCTGATCGATGCACCAGGCCTCCCGAGCATCTCGGTCGAGATCGTGAACGGAGATCGCTGTCCTCGGTACGGCGCGGCGCTCGTCTCCGGCGTGGAGGTGGCGCCGTCGCCGTTCTGGCTCCAGTACCGGCTCCACAACCTCGGCCTCCGTGCGCTTTCAAACGTCGTCGACGCGACGAACCTGATCTTGCTCGAATGGGGGCACCCGATTCACGGTTTCGGCCTCAGTCGACTTCGCGGCTCCAAAGTCGTCGTTCGACTCGCGACCGACGGCGAGACGATGGCGACGCTCGACGGGGTGGAGCGCACATTCACGCCCGACGACCTCTTGATCTGTGATGGTGAAGGCCCTGTCGCCGTTGCGGGCGTCATGGGCGGAGCCAATAGCGAGATTCAAGACGACACCAAAGACATCCTCATCGAGTGCGCCTACTTCGACCCACGGTCCATTCGACGCACGTCGCGCCGACTCGGCGTTCACACCGATTCCAGCCATCGCTTCGAGCGCGGCGTCGATCCCCAAGCCGTACCTCAGGTGTTGGCCAGTGCGGCCTCACTGATCGCCGAGCTCGGGGGCGGGGCCGCCGCGACCACGGCCATCGATCGGGTCGCCATTGCCTACGCACCGAAGTCGATCTCGTTTCGCCCGGCGCGAGCTGCGCAGCTCCTCGGGACCCCGATCGAAGCTGACGAGAGTGAGCGCATCTTGGAGGCCGTGGGCTGCCGCATCGTCGAGAAGAGCGAGACGAGCCTCACCGTCGAGGCGCCGAGCTGGCGACCCGACGTCAGCCGTGAGGTCGACCTCATCGAGGAAGTCGCACGTGTCCGAGGCTACGACCAGATCCCCACCGCCGTTCCGCGTGTCCACCCGTCGGAGTCGGGGACGCCAGAGCCGCTGCGTTTCATTTCGGCCCTGCGCACCGCGGCGGTCACGTCGGGCCTCTACGAGGCCGTGAATTACGGGTTCTTGTCGGTCAACGACCTCCAAAAAGCACGGGTGTCCACCGATGTCGTCGCGCTCGCGAATCCGCTCTCCGAAGAGCGCGCGGTGATGCGCACGTCGTTGATGCCCGGCCTGACCGGCGCCGCGACTCGAGCGCAGCGTCATGGCGCTACCGACGTTCGCCTCTTCGAGCTTGCGCGTACCTTCCACCCGAGCGACGACGTTCTGCCGCGGGAGGACACCACCCTCGCGATCGTCCTCGCAGGCGATCGTCCCGGTTGGATCGGTGGCGATCGAGTCTTCGACTTCTATGATGGCAAGGGTGTGGTGGAAGCGATCTTGGATCGGGTCATTGGTCAGGAACCGGGGATCGCCCAAGGCGAGGTTCCGGCGTTCATGCACCCCAAGCGCTCAGCGGTCGTTTCGCTGGCCTCGCGGCCGATCGGGTTCGTAGGGGAGATCCACCCCGATGTTGGCGACGCCCTCGAGCTTCATGGCCGTGTGGTCTACGCGGAGATCGACGTCGCAACCTTGCACGCGCTTTTCGAGGAGCTTGGTCCTCCGCAGGCCCACGAGCTTCCCAGGTTCCCCGCGGTCACACGAGACATCGCTATGCTCGTACGCGAAGAATTCACCGCCGGGGAGATCGCGGCAGCGTTGTCCGAAGCGTCGGGCGGCCTTGCGGAGTCAGTCCATCTTTTCGACCTCTACCGGGGCGACCAGATCCCCGAGGGCCACCGCAGTCTCGCGTTCCGGGTGACGTACCGGGACCCCGAAAGCACGCTCACCGACAAGCGGGTGGATAAGGTGCATGGCAAGGTCGCAAAGCTCGCGCGCGATCGCTTTGAAGCCACCATCCGCTAGGCAGATTCCCGCATCTGTGAGAATACGCACCTTTCTTCCTTCGAATCCTCGCCAAACTTCGAATCCTCGCCAAACCCTTGAGACTCAAACCGATTTATGGTTCTCTGGCGTTGACGGGGCCTCTGGAGGCAAAAATCCGAATGACGAAAGCCGAAATCATCGATTCCGTCTACGAGAAGGTTGGGGGCTTCTCGAAGAAAGAGGCGGCCGAGGTCGTGGAGGCCGTATTCGACACGATGAAGGACGTGCTTGCTGAGGGGGAGAAGATCAAGATATCGGGCTTCGGAAACTTCGTGGTGCGCGCCAAAAAGGAGCGCATCGGCCGAAACCCACAGACGGGCGCCCCAATCCCGATCAGCGCGCGGCGCGTGCCGACCTTCAAGCCCAGCCAAGTGCTCAAAACTGTGCTGAATCCGCACCGCACCAAAGAAGAAGAGGAAGCGGATTCACACCAAAGCTCGTACTGAGTGGGTTCTATGAGACGGCGCACACAACTACCTGATAAGCTGTTCTTCAAGATCGGCGAAGTCGCGAATATCGTAGGGGTCAAGGCGCATGCACTGCGCTATTGGGAGACTGAGTTTCCCGCCCTCCGTCCCAAGAAGACGCGGGGCGCGCATCGGCAATACAGCCGCAAGGACGTCGAGCTCGCAATGTTGATTCACCAGTTGCTGCACGACGAGGGCTACACTATTCCTGGCGCCCGAAAGCGAATCCGTGACCTCGGTCGGCACCAGCGAAACAGCCCTCCTGAACCGAGGGCAGCACGCGAGGTGGCGCTCCGAGCCGAGCTCCTCGGCCTGCGTCAGCAGCTTTCGGACCTGCTCAAGGAGGTCCAGGTAACCGAGCAGCAACCGGCGCAGTCGGAGCCGGTTCAAGTGACGGTCCACAAGGTGGTGCCGGTCACGGTGCACCCCAGTCCTGAGGCCCCGTAAAACCGACGCTCCGCGCCGGCCACTGGACCCCGCCCGCGCCTCGCCTCAATGAGAGCGCTGGTTCCTTTTGAGATTGCTTCTGAGGCCTCCTGGGTTAGAGTCGCCTGCCCTCCCCAAAGAGGGTGGACGGGGCGTGGCGCAGCTTGGTAGCGCACCTCACTGGGGGTGAGGGGGTCGCTGGTTCGAATCCAGTCGCCCCGACCATGGACGGACATTGATGTTGCCCGTCGCGAGGTTCCGCGATAGTCCGAGGGACGCATGTCCGACCGCCCACTTCTGTTGGTGTCCAATGACGATGGGGTCGACGCACCAGGCAACATTGCGTTGCGCGAAGCATTGGCTACTTTTGCGGACGTCTACGCCGTTGCGCCGCAAACGGAGCAGAGCGCCAAGAGCCACTCGATTACGCTCCAGCACCCGCTTCGATTCCACCAAGTCGAAGAGCGCGTCTGGGCGGTCGACGGCACGCCTGCGGACTGTGTCTACGTCGCGTTCTTCCTGAAGGACTTGCTGCCGCGAAGGCCCGATCTGGTGGTTTCGGGGATCAACCACGGCCTGAATCTCGGCAATGACGTTCACTATTCGGGAACCGTGGCTGCTGCACGAGAGGGCGCTCTCCGTGGGGTGCCGTCTCTTTCTCTCTCCAACGCTTCGTCGGACATGGAAGGCGCGGCGCAGTACGCCAAACGATTCTGCAAACAGTTGCTCGAGATCACCCCTCCCGAGGGGCAGGCGATCTTGCTCAACATCAACTTCCCCGCGCGCCCGCCGAAGGGCATTCGAGCTACCAGGCTCGGATTGCGCCTCTACTCCGATGACGTAGAAGTCCGCCACGATCCTCGCGGCCGGGACTATCTGTGGATCGGCGGCCCTGGAAGGGTGAAAAACGAACCTCTCGAGGGCGCGGACACCGAGGCCCTCGACGAAGGCTACATTTCGGTGACCCCACTGAGCATCGAAGCGACGCAGCCTGACCATCTCGGCGTGGCAGCGTACATTGCGGGGCCCGCCCAGGAGCAGTGAACGGATGGGTGACAAGCGAATCGACTATCTCCGCACACGCATTCGAGACGTCCCCGATTTCCCCAAGGAAGGCGTCCTCTTCAAAGACATCACTCCGCTCCTCGCAGACGTCGAGGCCTTTCGGACGAGCATCCAGTTGATTGTCGAGCGCTTGGACGAGGCACCCGTCGATGTGGTCATCGGGATCGAAGCGCGCGGGTTCATGTTTGGTGCTGCGCTTGCCGACAAGCTCGGCGTAGGGTTCGTGCCGGTCCGCAAGCCGGGGAAGCTGCCTGCCGCGACCTATCGCGCGGAATACGAGCTCGAATACGGAACCGATGCCCTCGAGATCCATCAAGACGCTCTCAACCCGGGTCAGCGGGTCCTGATCGTCGACGACCTGATCGCCACCGGCGGCACCGCGAAAGCCACGGCCGATCTCGTCGAGCAGTGCGGCGCCGAGGTGGCCGCATTGGTTTTCCTGGTCAACCTCCGCTTCCTCCAAGGCGAACAAAAGCTCGACGGCTACCGAGTGATCTCCCTCCTCGACTATTAACCCCACACCTTCCCACCAGCGTCTGATCCGCACACTAAAACCAGTCAGGTTGGGCTTTTAGGTACGAGTCCTCGTTGGCTCGGCAGAGCTCGGCAAGGACCGCAATCCTCGGGACCTCGGTGCGAATCCAGTACTGGGCAGCGGCCTCTATGCCGTGAAGGCGCGCTTGCTGGGCCGGCCGATCTGTGAGTCGGGTTCGGGCGACCGCAGCCATGTGCAGCCACTGCCAAGCCACCACCAACGTCGCTATCATGTCGAGGTAGTCCCAGCTGTGGCCGAGCATGCCATCGGTGTCGCCCGCCATTCCACGCTGCCCAAGCTCCATCGTGATCGACGTCACCGTGTTGGCCGCCTGCTCCACCGCATCGCACAGCTGCGTGTCGCAGCCTGCGGCGCGCGCTTGCTCCACCACGAGCGCGATCTCTTCGCCAAGCGCTCGGAGAGGCGCGCCACCTTTGGCGACGACCTTACGACCGAGGAGATCCATGCTCTGGATGCCGGACGTCCCCTCGTGCAGCGTGTTGAGCTTCTGGTCGCGCATGTACGCTTCGGGCAAGTACTCGCTGGTGTATCCGTAGCCACCGTGGATCTGAATCGCCAGCGTGTTTGCTTCGAAGCCGCGTTCGGCTGGGAAGGTTTTGGCAATCGGTGTCAGCAAGTCGAGCAGGAGATATGCACGCTCCCGCTCCGACTCGGGGCCATGGCTCGCGATGTCGGCGTAGCGGGCAGTCGTCCCGAGCAGGGCAAAGCTCCCTTCGACGATCGCCTTTTGGCGCAGGAGCATGCGTCGGACGTCGGAATGCTCGACGATCGGAATTTGGTCGGCCCCCCGATCTCCGAGTCGACGCCCCTGTCGGCGCTCGATCGCATAGATGCGCGCCTCGTGATAGGCCGCGGAGGCGGTTGCCGCCGCATTGACGCCCACCGTGATGCGCGCCTCGTTCATCATCTGAAACATGTAACCGATCCCCTGGTTCGGCTCTCCGACCAACCAACCGCGGCAGTCGCCTACGTCGCCGAACTCGAGAGCCAAGCTCGGCAGACCTCTCCATCCGATCTTGTGGATGAGCCCCGCGACGGTGACGTCGTTCGATACCAGCTCCCCATTCTCCGGTCGGAGTCGTGGAACCGCGAAAAGCGAAATGCCCTTGGTGCCGCTGGGAGCCCCTTCGATGCGCGCGAGCGCGAGGTTGACGACGTTCTCCGTGACGCTGTGATCCGCACCGGAGATGAAGATCTTGCTGCCCTTGATCAAATAGTAGTCGTCGTCGGTCGGGATCGCCGTGGTGGTGATGTCACCCAGGCTGCTTCCCGCCTGGGGCTCGGTCAGCGCCATCGTTCCCGTCCATTCGCCCTCGTACATCGGCGTCATGAAACGTGCCTTGAGCTCCTCGCTTCCGAAGGCCTCGATCAGGTGTGCCGCACCGTGCGTCAAGCCGATGTACCCGTACGCGCTGAGATTCGCCGCCATCAGGT
>JAPUKT010000281.1 GCA_027295555.1 Deltaproteobacteria bacterium | reverse complement strand
GCGAGCGGCGAACAGGTGAGCGCGGCGCTCTTGGCGATTCAGCTGAACGAGATCGGGGTGCCGACACGCTCGCTGCTCGGCCATCAGGCCCGCATTGTGACCGACAGCGTGCACACCAACGCGCGCATCCGCACCATCGATGGCACCGGGCTTCGGTCGACGCTGGAGACCGGCAACGTCCTGGTGGTTACCGGCTTTCAGGGCACCGATGCGTACGGCAACATCACGACGCTTGGGCGCGGCGGGTCGGATACCTCGGCGGTCGCGGTGGCGGCAGCCGTGAAGGCCGACGTTTGCGAGATCTGCACCGACGTCGACGGGGTCTACACGGCCGACCCTCAGGTGTGCCCGAACGCTCGGAAGATCGACCGCATCAGTTACGAGGAGATGCTCGAGCTCTCCTCTTTGGGAACCAAAATCTTACAGATACGTTCGGTGGAGCTTGCGATGAAGCACGGCATGCCACTGCACGTGCGCTCGAGTTTCTCGAAATCGGAGGGAACGATCGTGACCGACGAAGAACACTTGCTCGAAAGAGTCGTCGTGGCCGGTATCGCGGCCGACAAGAAGGCCGTGAAGCTGACCGTGCGCGCGCTTCCCGATCATCCGGGCGTCGTCGCGAGCGTCTTCGAACCGCTCGCCGAGGCGAACATCTCGGTCGACATGATCATCCAGAACGTGTCGAAGGCAGGCCACACCGACCTGACGTTCACGGTGAGCCGTGAGGATGCAGACCGCGCTGAAGAGATCGCGAAGGAAATCGTCGACAGCGTCGATGCCGAAGGGGTCACGCGGGACGACGAGGTGGCGAAGGTGTCGATCGTCGGCGTGGGCATGCGAAATCACGCGGGCGTCGCGGCGCGCATGTTTCGACTGCTCGCCGACAACGACATCAACATCGCAGCGATCAGCACGAGCGAGATCAAGACCACCTGCCTCATCGAGGCGGAGCACGCCGACCGGGCGGTGGTGGTGCTTCACGAGGGTTTCGATCTCGGGGCGCCCCGGCGCTGAGCCCCGGCGCAACCCCTAGGCCAATACGGCCGATAGAGGGTCGTGCCCGCCGAGACCCCCGCTACTACGTCCCCGGTTCGATCCACTGCCCTGGTCGTGCTTGTGCTTTGTGGGTGCGCGCTTGGATCGTACACCCCCCTCCAAATCCCCCGACGCGTCAGCGACAGTGTCAGAGGCAGCGTCAGCGCCAGTGACAGCGCCAGCGTCAGCGACAGGGGGCGAGCAGATTTTTCTGCCCCGGTGGATATCA
Source organism: Deltaproteobacteria bacterium (assembly GCA_027295555.1). Lineage (GTDB taxonomy): Bacteria > Myxococcota_A > Polyangia > Polyangiales > Houyiibacteriaceae > SG8-38. The sequence goes on along the minus strand of JAPUKT010000281.1, from coordinate 1,728 downwards.
ATCGGGCATCGGCGGCGGAGCTGCAGGCGCTGCCGGGGATCGGGCCAGCGATCGCGGGACGAATCGTCGAGCACAGGGAGGAGGTGGGGCGCTTTCGCCGGGTTGCGGACCTGATCCGGGTGCGCGGGATCGGGCCCGTAAAGCTCGAGCGGATTCGAGGTTTGGTCCTAGCGCGTGTCGAAGCGGACACCAACCCGCGCGGCGACGGTAAAAAACAGCGGGTCGAGAAAGCTGCCCCCATTGGTGGTCACCCAGTAGGCTCGGCCGTCCGCGCCTACGAGCCAACGCGCATCGATCAGGTAGTCGACGCCCAGTAGCGCGTGGATCGCGAAGTCGCCACGCGTTCGACCGTTGTACGCGCTCAGCATGCCGTCGACTCCGAACCCGAAGATCGGAACGAACCGGACGATGTCGAGAAGGTAAATCGCCTCGAGGCCGGCCACCCCCATCTGAAGACGCCTGTCGTCCGGAAAGACGTTGTAGCTGAGGACGCCTTGGATCCCCCACGCATCGGTAATCCCGAAACCGGCGGTCAGGCCTACATCGATGCCATTGCGGGGGAGGGTGCTGGAGTTGGGAATTCCGGCCCAGCCGACTGCGAGCCCGAGCGTCGCTTGGTCTTCGTAGGCCGAGGCGGTCGACGGGAGGGAGGCCAGCCCGAATAGGGCCGCACAGATCCAAGGAGAGCTCCGCACTGCGAGCCCTCTAGCACGGGCTTTGCGCCGCATGCGAGGCTACGTTGACCGCCTGGGGGCCGCGTGTATAGTCCGCACCCGATTTACCCGGATTTCCGGGTCCTTGGAGGAAGCTTTGGCTAACGATCCCGCCGAAAACGAGAAACAAGCACCCCTCACTCCGGGAGACCGACTCGCCGTGACGCGCGCTGCCAAATCCGCCCGCAAGGCCGCCGAGCGAGGGCGTCAGGCCGAGCTCGTCCAGGACAAGGCACTCGCCCAAGCCGCCGTAGCAAAAGATTGGCTCGCCGAAAATCTCAAGCCGCTCGGGCTCGCAGCCGGCGGCGTGCTCCTCGTCGCGACGATCGGGATCGCGTGGTCGACGGTCGCGAGCAACAAGAACAGGGAAGCGGGCAGTCAGCTTTCCGGAGTGATCGAGTCGAACATCTATGACGAAGCCGAGCTCGCCGAATCGTACGCCGCAGTCGTGCGCGACCACGAGGGCACTATCGCCGCCACCTGGGCGCTGATCGGCGAAGGCCGTGCGCTCTACGGCCAGGGCAAGCACGAGCAAGCGCGCGACGCCTACAAGGCAGCGCTCGAAAGCACAGACGACGAAACCGTGCAGTGGGTGACGCTCGAAGGCATCGCGTACACGCTCGAAGCCGAGCAATCGTACGAGCAAGCGCTCGAGCAGCTCGACGCGCTGCGCGCGCTCGGCAAGGACGTCTCGCCGATCGCCAGCTACCACCAGGCACGAATCCTGATCGAGCAGGGCAGGACGGACGAGGCCAAGATCAAGCTCCAAAGCGTCTTGAGCGACCTCCGTCGGCCCGGCTCGCCCACGCTTCCGTTTACGCGTGCACAGGCGGAATCCAGGCTCGCGCTCATCGACCCGAGCCTCGCGCCGAGCGCCGGCCCCGACATGAGGGCGCTGCAGGAGCAGCTCAACGAAATGATTCGTCAGCAGCAGTCGGGTCAGCCCGCTCCCTGAGCAATGGTCCGCCACACCGCGCTGATCGCCCTCGTTCTCTTGCTCACGTGCCCCGGCTGT
>JAPUKT010000280.1 GCA_027295555.1 Deltaproteobacteria bacterium | reverse complement strand
CGGTGAAGGGCGCGCTGTAGAGAGCACCGCGAAATGTCCACCCCCCCCGTCATTGCCGTCGTGGATTACGGCGCCGGAAACCTGCGAAGTGTCGCCAAGGCGCTGTTGCGCTCGGGGCTCGACGCCCGAGTGACGAGCGATCCTGCAGACGTGGTGCGAGCCGATGCCGTGGTGCTTCCGGGCGTCGGGGCCTTCGCCGACGCGGCGTCGCGGCTGCGCGAGAGTGGGCTCGAAGACGCCGTGAAGCAGAGCATCGAGGCCGGCCGGCCCTATCTCGGTCTGTGTTTTGGCCTGCAACTGCTGTTCGACGAAAGCGATGAGCACGGTGTAACGCGGGGCTTCCAGATGCTGCGTGGACGCGTCGAACGCTTTCCGAAGTTCGACACGGACGGGTCCCGGCTGCGGGTGCCGCACATCGGCTGGAATGAGGTGCGCTTTTCCGGTTCGCACCCGATCCTCGAGCGCTTGCCCGAGCGCGAGACCTACTACGTCGTCCACTCGTACCGCCCGGTACCGACCGATGACTCGATCGTCGTCGGGCGCGCCGACTACGGCGGCGAATTCGCCGCGGCGGTCGCGACCCCCAGCGTGTTCGCGGTTCAGTTCCATCCTGAGAAGAGCCAGGCTGCGGGCAAGCGCTTGTTGGACGCCTTCGGCGCCTGGGTGGAGACCACGCGATGACGACAGAGGCCTTGATCGCATGCTCCTGAAGCGAATCATTCCCTGTCTCGACGTCGACAAGGGCCGGGTCGTGAAGGGCGTGAAGTACGTCGATCACGTCGACGCCGGGGATCCCGTCGAGGTCGCGCAGAGGTACGACGAGCAGGAAGCCGACGAGATCACATTCCTCGACATCACCGCCAGCCACGAAGAGCGCGGAATCCTGCTCGACGTAGTGACTCGAACCGCGGAGACCGTCTTCATGCCGCTGACCGTGGGCGGTGGCGTTCGCTCCATTCAAGACATCCGCGACCTCTTGAATGCCGGTGCAGACAAGGTCTCGATCATGACGGCCGCAGTTCAGAACCCCGACCTGGTGAGCGAGGCGGCTGCCAAGATCGGTAGTGCCAATCTGGTGCTGGCGATCGATGCGCGCCGAAGGGCGCGCGCCGACGGCGAGCCGCTCGCCTGGGAGGTCTGTACGCACGGCGGTCGGCGGCCGACCGGAATCGACGCCGTCGAGTGGGCCGTGCGCATGTCCGAGGCCGGCGCGGGTGAAATCTTGCTCACGAGCATGGATCGCGATGGCACCAAGAGCGGCTACGACCTCGAGATGCTGCGCGCCGTAGCGGATGCGGTCGCGGTTCCGGTCATCGCCTCCGGGGGCGGGGGAAGTGCCGAGGACCTGGCCGCCGCCCTGAGAGACGATCCCGAGGGGGGGCACGCATCGGCCGCCCTAGCGGCATCGATCTTTCATTTCGGCGAAACCACGGTCTCTCAGGTAAAGCACCGACTTCTTGGTTGGGGAATCCCTGTACGCGAGCCAGCCAGTTGAAGCGGCAAAAACCGTGCGCTAGCTTCCACTTTTCGCTTCAAGAATCGCTGGAGTCAGCTGATTTTGCGGCCGTTTTGCCGCATTGCGTCATGTTCAGATCAATCGTCTGAACCTGATGATCGACTCCTAGGCTGGGCGGTGGCGACGCCGCATTCGACTTGCACATGACGTGCAAAGACCAGAGAGAAACTAGCCTGAGAGTTGCCTAACCCCGAACTGCGGGGACAAATCCCCCCGGATCTCGAACCCATCTCGACACGAGACTGGCTTCCAGGCCACTAACAATCAGCCGAACGCTAGCGAGCCAACGTCAACGTGGTTGGTACCTCGCGCAGTCAGCTGAGTAGGAGCACGACGCTCGAATGTCCGTCATCAAGGTCAAGGACAACGAATCCATCGAACAGGCGATGAAGCGATTCAAGAAGACCTGCGAGAAGGCAGGAATTCTGACAGAGCTGCGCCGGCGAGAATACTACGACAAGCCCAGTGTGCGGAAGAAGAAAAAAGCTGCGGCAGCGCGAAAGCGCGCGTTGAAGAAAATGCGCCGTATGTCCCGCTAGGCGGGAGTTCACTAGCGAAAGGGCGGGGTAGGAAAGCTTGGGTCGCATCCCCGAAGAGACGATTCGCGAGATCCGTGACAGGGTCGACATCGTCGGCTTGGTTGGCCGCTACGTAGAGCTGAAGAAGGCGGGCCGCAATCTCAAGGGCCTCTGCCCCTTCCACAACGAGAAGACTCCTTCCTTCAACGTTCAGCCCGATCGCCAGATCTTCCACTGCTTCGGCTGTGGTGAGGGCGGCGACGTCATCACCTTCCTCCAGCGTCACGACGGCCTCAGCTTTCCCGAAGCGGCTCGTATGTTGGCGCGCGAACTCGGGATCGAAATTCCCGAGGAATCGGGCGGCGACTCCGGCTTGATTGCGCGTCTCGCCAGTGCCAACGACACCGCACAGGGGCTCTATCGCGAGGCTCTCTCGAGCGAGTGCGGCTCTGCGGCGCGCGAGTATCTGGCGCGACGCGGCCTGGACAGCGAGAGCTGCGCGCGCTTCGGCATCGGCTACGCGCCCGACAGCTGGGATGCGCTCGGCAAGGAGTTGGTGCGCCAGGGCCTTGGCGCAGACGACGGGGAGCGAGCCGGTCTGGTGAAGCCCCGCCAGCGCGGTGGAGGTCACTACGATCATCTGCGCGATCGTGTGGTCTTCCCCATCTTCGATGTGCGTGGTCAGGTCATCGGCTTCGGTGGGCGCGCCCTGTCCGATGAGCAACAGCCCAAGTACCTCAACACGCCGGAGACGCCCTTGTTCCGCAAGCGGGAGGCACTGTATGGCTTTCCCTTCGCACTCGAGGCGATCCGTCGCCGTCAGCGCGTCATCATTTGTGAGGGCTACTTCGATCGCATCGCACTGGAGCGCAGCGGTCTCGGCGAGTCGCTCGCTACCTGCGGGACAGCGCTCACGCCGGAGCACGCGCGGCAGCTCAAGCGGCGCACGCGCGACGTGGTCCTGCTCTTCGACGGCGATGCCGCAGGTCAGAAGGCTATCGAGCGCGCACTCGAGCTGCTGTTGCCGGAGGAGCTGAATGTGCGCGCTG
>JAPUKT010000028.1 GCA_027295555.1 Deltaproteobacteria bacterium | reverse complement strand
CGCAGCAGATCCAGGAGATGCAGGAACGCCTGATCAGCCGCTTCCAGTCCGGGATGGTCGCCGACGTCCAGGTCCCCGAGCTCGACACGCGCATAGCGATCTTGCAACAGAAGGCGGAGAGTGAGGGCATTACACTGCTGAACGAGGTGGCGCTCTTCGTGGCACAGACGGTTCGCAGCAACGTGCGCGAGCTCCAAGGAATGCTCCTCCGAATCGCCGTCAAGGCCGAGCTCTTGGGTCAGCCCATCGGGCTCGAGCTCGCCAAGGAAACCATGCGGATGGTGATCCCGAGCCAAGACACGGTAACCACCGTTGAGGACATCCAGCGCCTCGCCTGTGGCTACTTTGGCATCCGTCTAGCTGATTTGAAGTCCCGTCGACGGCATCGCGCCGTGAGCTTCCCCCGGATGGTAGCAATGTACGTTTGCCGTCAGCGTCTCGGTACGAGCTATCCAGAGCTCGGCGAGCGCTTCGGGGGCAAGGACCACACCACCGTGATGAGCGCCGTTCGTAAGATCGGCGGCTTGATAGAGGCTCAGGACGAGCGTGTCCTCAGCGCCGTGGGTGCCATCGAACGCAAGCTAGGCATCTGAGCCGAGCATGTTCGTCCTGCTTTTCGAAAACGCCCGCAATATGTCCACCCCGCGCGTGCCAGGCCGAGCCTTTCACACACTTTTGGTGTATAAGCCTTCCTGTGCGCAAGGTGCGATCAATCTGAGGAACACACCTGGAGATGACGTGGGGTTTGAGCGATCCCCACTTGACGCACGATCAACCAAGGCACCAAAACTCGCTTAAAGCTTAGTTGTTTCCATTGGTTACATCGCTTCATTCACAATTCACAGCCGTTAAGACGAAGACTAGATCTTTAAATTAGAGATCCTAAGTAGTGGATAAACTAGCAACGCCTTTCATAGGAGTAATGGAGTAACCCGACATGGAGCTCACGATCGAGAAGCAACAGTTCCTTCGCGGTCTCGCACGCACGCATGGAGTCGCGGATCGCAAAAGCTCGATGCATATCTTGTCGAACGTGTTGCTGTCTGCGGAAGGAACCGACCGCCTTCGACTTTCCGCCACGGATCTATATCTCGGCGTCACGGCCCTCGTTCCCGCGAAGATCAAAAACGGCGGCACCATTGCGGTGTCGGCCCGCACCATTTTCGATATCGTCAAAAACCTTCCGGATGGCGAGGTCAGCTGGAAGCTGAGCGATGGCCATGCTGTTGATTTGAGCTGTGGGAAGGTGCGCTACCGCATACCCACGATGCCGGGCGAAGACTTTCCGCCTCTTCCGAACGCGGGCGACGCCGAGTTTACCGAGCTCGATGCCTCTCTCTTGGCCGACTTGATCGCCCTCACACAGCATTCGATGTCGCACGATGATACCCGTCCTCATTTGGCGGGGACCTTGTTCGAAGGCGATGGGAAGGTCGTCCGGATGGTCACGACGGATGGTCACCGGCTCTCGAAGGCTGAGCGCAAAGCCACCGGTAAAGGCCCCAAAGGACCAATGATGAACTTCAGCATGCTCGTCCCGCACAAAGGGATTTCCGAGCTTAAGCGCCTTCTCGACGACCTGAAAGCCACCAAGGGCAAAGGCGATGCGCCGCCAACCATCGGCATCGCAACCACTGGGGGGAACGCTTTTTTTCAGCGCGACGACCTCTCGTTGAGCGTGAAGCTCGCTGACGAGCATTTCCCGCCGTACGACAAGGTGATTCCGACCAAGCAGAGTCGCACCGTGATCGCCGCCCGGGGACCGTTGGTCGAAGCGCTTCGGCGTATCAGTCTGGTCGCCAATGACAAGAGTGGCGGCGTCCAGTTGATAATCGAGCCCGGCATGCTGCGTTTGCAGAGTCAGAATCCCGAGGTTGGGGAGGGCAGCGAAGAGGTCGATATCGACTACGCGGGCGAGGGCCTACGGATCGGCTTCAATGCGAGATATCTACTCGATGCTCTCGGCGCGCTCCCCTACGACGAGGTGGCTTTGGAGCTCAGCGGAGAGCGTGACCCTGGGGTCTTGAAACCGGTCGGAGACGATTCGGAGTTCATCGGCGTCATCATGCCCATGCGTATCTAGGGCAGGGTGTTGTTGAGCGATTCGCGCATCGCCGAGGCGCCAACCCGAGTCGCGGTCCTACGTGCGCAAGGATTTCGAAACCTTGCATCACTCACCTTCGAGCCCAAACCTCACTTCAACGTCATTCACGGCGACAACGGCGCCGGGAAGTCGAACCTGCTCGAGGCGATATACTACCTCGGCGCCCTCAAGAGCTTTCGGGGCGCCAAGACCGAGGACCTGATCGGGCTCGATTCCGATACCGCTCTGCTCGATGCCACCATCACGGGAGGCGCCGCACCGCACAAGCTTAGGATCGAGGTCGGGAGATCAGAGCGCCGTCGGCTGCAGCTCGATGGAAAGCGGCCACGCTCGAGCAGTGTCTGGCACCAAACGGTGCAGATGGTGCTTTTTCATCCCGGGGACCTCATGCTCGCTGCCGGCGCGCCCGATCGCCGCCGAGCATTTCTCGATCGAATGCTCGAGCAAATCAATCCGATCTATGGGTCGACCTTGGCGAGCTACGAGAAGGCACTTCGGAGCCGCAACCGACTCTTGAAGGAGGAGCGTACCGACCGGCGTTCACTACGGGCCTACGACGCCATTCTCAGCAAGGCAGGGGCCGTCGTGGGGCAGGCGCGAGCCCGCTTGGTCGACGACCTGGCGCCGAGGGTCATCCGTGCATTCTCTGAGGTTTTCGCAGGTGATACGCCGCTCGGAGTCAGGTACGTGCCGCGGGTGGAGCCCACCGAAGAGGCGATTGCCCACTCGCTCGAGCGCTCGTTCGAAAAGGATCGGGCTCGTGGCTTCACGGTGGACGGCCCCCACGGAGACGACCTCGAGCTTCAGCTTCACGACGTCGGCGCGCGGCACCACGGCTCCCAAGGTCAACACCGAACGATCGTGCTGGCCTTGAAGACCGCTGAGCTCGATCTATTGAGCGAACGCACCGGTAGGGTGCCAATCTTGCTACTCGATGATGTCTCGAGCGAGCTCGATCGCAGCCGCAATCGGCGATTCTTCGAGATGTTGAGCCATGCGGGTGGCCAGGTGTTCCTGACCACCACGCATCCGGAGTTCATCCTGCTCGAGAACGATCGCGTCGACTTCCACGTGGAAGCAGGACGCATCACTCGATGATTTTCGCGCTCTTGATGTAGTCTAGGTTGGGGAAGTTTTCCTTCAGGTAGGTGTTGCCCTGAGACTGAAGAAGCGCCTGCGACGGACCGCGGCCCCGCGGCGCGCCTTCGCCATAACCGGCGTACAGCGCGTCGACGACGGTCATGTCCTTGAGCTTCCCGAACGGGGAGAAGCCCATCCCGTCGAGACGCGAGTTGCCCACCAAATTGATGAAAAATTGGGTGGTTCGCGAGTTGGGACCCGAGGTGGCGAACGATAGCGTCCCGCGGGTGTTGCTCTCCTTGACCGGATCGTCGGGGATCCGATTCTCGCGCCACTTCGCGTTCAGGGCCGGGTCACCGTTGATGCCCGCCTGCGCCATGAATCCATCGATGACACGGAAGAACGCAACGTCGCTGTAGTAGCCGTTTTGCACGAGCTCGTAGAACCGCTCGGCGCCGTGTGGGGACCAGTCGTGGTGCACTTCGATCAAGATCGGGCCCTTGGTGGTGTCGAGCTCGACGGTGTATTGATCGGGTGCTTGGGCGGACTTGGTATCGGTCACTTCGGTGGCCTCCTCCTCTTCGCTAGGCGCTTGGCTCTCATCGCCCGGGGTCGGGGTGTTGGTTTTTTCGCTCTTGGAGCACCCCCCCCCAAAAACGAGGAGGAGGATGAATGCTCCAGCCATGATCGGGAAAGCCGCGGTTCGCATGGCGGTACCTTGGCAAGCTCGTCCCCGAGCGCAAGGCGGTCGGGCCTCAACTTTCGAAAAGCCCGCGGAGCTTGCTGAGAAAGCTCGCCTGTTGCGGATGGCCTTCGTCGCCGATTTCCTGGGCGAGCTCGGTGATGAGCTTGCGCTGACGGCGACTCACCTCCCGCGGGACCTCGACCGCGACCGTCACCAACTGGTCGCCCTTGCCGTAACCGCCGTACACGGGAATTCCCTTGCCCCGCAAGCGGAAGACCTTCCCCGACTGGGTCCCTGGTGGCACCTTCATCATCACCTTTCCCCCGAGCGTCGGGACGTCGATGCTGGCGCCGAGCACCGCTTGGGGAAACGAAATCGGTACGGACACCAAGATGTCGGCCCCTTCGCGTTCGAAGAGCACGTGGTCATCGACTTTGATGTGGATGTGGAGATCGCCGTTGCCGCCTTCGCCGGCCTCGCCTGCGCCTCGGACGGTTCGCACGGCGCCATCTTGAACACCCGCCGGGATCTTCACGCTCATCGCTTCTGCACGAAGCTTGGTCCCGGTCCCTTTGCATTCCTCGCACGGCGTCGGGATCTTCGTGCCGGTGCCGCGGCATCCATGACATGGACGCGCCGCCGCAAAGAGCCCGCGCTGATACCTCACTTGGCCGCGCCCTTGGCAAACGTTGCACTTGTGCACGGGCGTGCCGGGCTTGGCGCCGCTCCCGCCGCATGTGGTGCACGAAGTCGGACGGTTGACGTCGATTTTCTTTTCGACGCCCAGCGAGGCTTCGACGAATGAAATCTCGAGATCATACTTCAGATCGTGACCGGCCCGGCGCTTGCGGCGACCGCCGCTGAAGACTTCACCGAAGAGCCCCTCGAGGATCTCGCTGACGGCACCGAAGTCACTTGCCTCGAACCGTTGGCCGTTCGCGTCGAAAGCCGCATGACCATGGCGGTCGTACCGGCTTCGCTTGTCGGGGTCACTCAGCACAGCGTACGCCTCACTCGCCTCCTTGAACGCATCCTCGGCGGCGGGGTCGTCCGGATTGCGGTCCGGGTGATATCGCATCGCGAGCGCGCGGTACGCCTGTTTGATCTCGGCGCTGGAGGAGGCCTGGCTGACTTCGAGAACCACGTAGTAATCACGTTTGCTCACGGGTTTCGCAGTGTAGACGCGACACCGGATGGTGCAAACGATGGAAAAACCGAGCCGAATGTGGGAGGGGAGATAGGTGTCCGCATTCGAGCTCGAAGTCGAGGGGGACGATGCCGGTGAGCGGCTCGATATCGTGTTGGCTCGGCGTGTACCGGGCTTGAGCCGGAGTCGCGTGAAGGCGCTCTTCGAAGCGGGAGAAGTTCGGGTCAACAGGAGACGAGCGAAGAAGAGTGATTTGGTGGCGGCCGGGGATCGGGTGACGCTCGAATCTCTACCGGGCCCGACGGACTTTTACGCGACTCCGGATCCGGCCCTCGACATCGATGTCATCCTCGAACGGGAGGGATACGTCGTGGTCGACAAGCCTGCGGGCGTTCCAAGCCATCCGCTTCGAGAGGGCGAGATCGGTACCGTGGCCGGAGCTCTAGTCGCTCGCTACCCGGAGATGCGCGGTGTAGGTTACAGCAATCGCGAACCAGGGATCCTTCACCGTCTCGACAACGACACGTCCGGGTTGATACTCGCTGCCCGTGACCAGGAAACGTTCGACGCACTTCGTCAGCAACTGCAGGCGGGAAAGATCGAAAAGCGGTACATCGCTCGCTGCGTCGGAATCGTCACCGCACCTCAGGTGATCGACGCTCCAATCGCCAGCGATCCACACGACCGTAGGAAGGTCCGCGTCTGTTACGACGCGCGTGAAGTCAAACGCCTACGCGCGCAACCGGCACGTACAGAGGTCCTGCGAAGCGAGTCAGACACCGAAGGCTCACGCGTCGAAGTCCGCGCCAACAACGCCCGGCGCCATCAAGTGCGTGTCCACCTCGCGTCGATCGGCCACCCCCTCCTAGGTGACACCCTCTATGGCGGCCCGACCCTCCCCG
>JAPUKT010000279.1 GCA_027295555.1 Deltaproteobacteria bacterium | reverse complement strand
CAGGCCGGCATCCAGATCGACTTCCTTCAATGGATGGGCATCGGCGTGCCGGTAGCCCTTACCCTCGCGGTGGTCGTCGGGCTCGTGCTCCAGTGGCTCGCACCCCCGCCCCCGGTCGAGTCCGACGTGGCGAGCGTCACGCTACCTTGGTCGCGCGGCGAGATCGTCACGGCTATGTGCTTCGGGTTGGCGGTCGCTGGATGGACGATTCCCGGACTCATGCGCGCCGTCGGCGCTCCGAACGCGGAAGCGGTGGCGGGAGCGCTACCGATCGGCGCGGTCGCAATCCTTGCCGCGACTCCACTCTTCCTGATCCTGGATGAAGACAAGACGACGCCCGTGTTGCCGTGGCACGACGCTGTCCGCATCGACTGGGGACTGATACTCCTATTCGGCGGGGGTCTGTCGCTCGGCGCACAGATGTTCGAAACCGGCCTCGCTTCGGCGACTAGCCATTGGTTCTTGTCCATCACGGGCATCGACTCTCTGTGGGGATTGACCGCCGCGATGATCTTCTTCACGGTCTTTTTCACCGAGGCATGCTCGAACACGGCATCGTCGAACATGATTGTCCCGTTCGCCATCGCTGCAGCAGTGGAGCTCGGGGTGTCGCCGCTGTTGCCTGCCCTTGCAGTGGGTCTTGCCGCGAGTTGCGCGTTCATGCTCCCGATCGCGACGGGTCCCAACGCGGTGGCCTATGGTCAAGGTTTGATCGACCTCAGACAGATGATGCGCATCGGGTTCGTGCTGAACATCGTAACCGCACTGACTCTACTCGCAGTGCTCTGGTTTCTCAGTATGGCGTATGGCTGGGCGTAGCCTTGCCGTTTTGTTGAGGTCCGCCACAAGCGTGACTCATCCTTACATTCCCACTTTGTGAGAGGCGACTTATGCGAACTGAGCCCTTCCTGCTGAATCAACTCAGGCCGCTTGGAAAAGGCGGCGCCGCCCTGACGCAGGCTGCAGCATCGATCGCTCTTTCCCAGGGACAACCACAGACGATCGTCGACGTCCTCCACGGACGCGCGTTTCGTTACTACGCGGAAGGCCTACGTCAGTATCTCGCGATTCGAACGGGCTCTACTGAACGCGCCGACCACTACCTCGCGAAGCTTCGGGCCTTCGTCGCTAAAACCGATAGCGACTCTCTGCTCAAGGTTCCGGGCATCCGCGCGCGTCTCTATCGCGCCACGCGTGGCTACATCCGCAATGCAAGCCGCCCACTTCAGCCGCCAAGCAAGGAACAGCTCGACCAGCTTCCGTGGCGCGCCCTTCCCTCGGCACACATGTCGGTGAGCCCACTCAACGGTCTTCGGTTCGACTTGAGCGCCGAAGAATCCGAGTTGCTCGAGTTGCGTTTCGCGCGAGAGTTAGGCGTACAAGAGCTGGCTTTCGTATACGGCAAGACTCCCGTCGAGATGGAAAGTCGGTTGGATGGCGCCATGGCCCAGGCGAAGGTCATCCTCGACGAGCACGGGATCCGAGATCCGGACCGATTCGGCCGCATCATCATCGAAGCGTTCGCCCTGGAAGCGCGGCCGCGCAGCCGCGAAGACGATCACGACGGCATCGAGCCGCTACCCAACGGCACGATCGTCGGTGGCCGCTATTCGATCGAGGCTCGGGTGGGTCTCGGGGCGTTTGGCGACGTGTATCGCGCCAAAGATACGGAAGTCCCTGGTCATGTGGTGGCCCTCAAGCTGCTTCACCAGGCCGCACATTCGAAGAGCGCGAAGCAGGCCTCGCTTCGAGAGTTGCGCTTGATCGCATCGGTGTTCCACCCGTCGATCGTGCAGTTCAAAGACCACGGGTGGTTCGAGGAGCGACTTTGGTTCGTCATGCCATGGTACGATGGCGAGACGCTCGAGTCGCGTCTTCAGCGCGAGCCACTGAGCCGTGCGGAGGCGCTGAAGATCTTCCAGCCCCTCGCCCGTGCGCTCGCCGCAATGCACGCAGCAGGGGTCCGTCACCAGGACGTGAAACCCGAGAACATTTTCCTCGCCCGCATCCCGGGCTTCGGCGAAGATGAAGTCACTCCGGTGCTACTAGACCTGGGCGTCGCAGCTACCGAGGCAGAGATGGTGGTCGCCGGGACACCGACATACTTCGCGCCCGAAGTCGCAGCGCAGTTCGCTTCCGTCGAGCGAAAGCCGATCGTGAGCAACAAGGCGGACGTTTTTGCACTCGCCCTATCACTCCGGAACGCTCTGGAGCCGGAGACACAGGACGACGTAGCCGCCGGCGCGATCGACACCTTCATCGAGCAGCGTTCGCGCGAGACGCCCAAGGCACCAACCAAGAAAGCGCTCAAGTATCTCACGCCTTCGTTTGATCGGTGGCTTGATCGAGACGCGGACGTTCGCCCGACGGCAGATGAGCTTGCCGAGGAGCTGACGGTGCTCGCGTTGCCGGAAGAACGCCGCCAACGAGTCAAGACGATCCTTCGCTGGACGATCCCGATGGCCCTGGCGCTTCTCGGCGCGTCCGGCGCGGCGGTCACGGTCTTCTACCAGCAAGCCGAGATCGAACGACAAGAAGCGAATCGCGCGCGCCTGACGGCTTCGGGGCTCCGGCAGGACTTGGCGGACACCCTCGAAATCGCCGAGCAGCTCGAGCTCCGCTACGAGCAGAGTCGCCTCACCCGCACCGAGCTTGCGAAGCGACTTGCCCGGACCGACGGCAAGGTCGCCAACCTCCACAACCAGCTCAAAGACGAAGAGCGGCGCTTGGCCCGCACGCGCGACAAGCTGGCGCAGAACCGTCAGGAAAAAGTGGTGGTCGAGCAACAACTATCCGAAACCGAGCGCGACCTCTCCGACACGGAGCGAAGGCTGACGGCGACGCTGCAGAAGCTGACGACCGAAGAGGACGAGACGCGGGGACTCCACCGGCAACTGCGACGCGAGGAAGAGCGCAAGCTCGAGCTTCGGGCTGAGCTGGTCGCTCTCGAGACCCGTCTCGAAGCCGAGGCGACGAAGACCGAGGAGCTGCAGTCCGCAGTTGCGCGAGCCGTGGCCGCGCGGAGCCGAGCGGAGCTCGAGATGGAGTTCTTGCAGGAGGAGCTCGAAGCCCTTCGAATCCGAAGCCTGCCTCGCGACCCCGAACCCGAGCCCACGGACGACTCGGCGCCCAGCAGCTAGTGTCGCATCCTCTCGCGTGACGCCGGTGCTAGCGGCGGCTGACACGAAACTACCGGGTACGTGGGAGCAAACGGCTCATCGACGGAAGGACGACATGCTTTCGGATGGAACGAACGGCACCGCCCAAGCCAATTGGAAGCGCCCGAAACGCGATGTCGAGATGCTTCGGGTCGGCCTCGACACCGTGCAGAGTGACGAACGACGTCAGGAGCGACACGGCGCGCCGGACGAGGGGGTTCTTGCCGATCTTCGGATCGCGCATGAGGTCGAGCACGATCCGGTTGCCGTTGGCCTCCGCCAGTATCGGGGAGCGCCCGGGCATGTAAGCCACGAGCGTGCCCGGGTTGGTCAGGTCCAATGCGCCCGACTTGATCAGCGCAGCCATGGGCGTTTCGGAATCGCCGTTGAGCTTGAGCGCGACCTCCTCGAAACGAAGAGCCACGGTGAGCTCCTCTTCGTTGAACAGCACCCGCTCGACGTAGATGATGGCCGAAGCACGAATCGGGGTCGACATCATTTCCACGTTGCCCGACAACCGAAGGCCGGGAGGGACGGAGTCGATGTTGAAGTCTTCGACTTTGCCGGCACGCTCGGCTTGAGCGCCGAGCCACCGAAGCGCAGCGAGAGGAACGCCGAAACGAAGCCCCAGCGCGCTCCTTAGGGCGCGACCGAGCTCCTCGGGGTGTGAACGCAAATAAGCACGGACGGCGTCGACTGTCTCTTGGGGTGTGGGCATGACCGGAGGAGTCTAATGTCGTGGCCGCCCGTCGTAAACCGGTCAGTTGGGCGCTAGCATGGTCGGGTCACAGAAACCCCGGCCGGTGCCTAGATCCGTGCAGGGCAGCTGAAACGGGCACAGGCTCACGATCGTCGGATCGCAAACCTCGACGCAGCGCGGACCTGTCCGGTTCTGGTTTTCGAGGTTGCAGTCTTGGCCCTCGAGACACACGCAGATTCCGCCGAGCTCGCAGTCGAGGCTGTAGGTGCAAATTCCGCCGATCAAGACCGGCGTGAAGTCTGGATCGTTGAGGTCGCCGGGGAGACACACCCAGAAGTCGGTGCCGCCAGCTCCATCCGCGCCCCCGGCTCCGCCTATGCCACCCGTGCCGCCAGCTCCGCCCACGCCACCCGTGCCGCCAGCTCCGCTCGTGCCGCCGGCTCCGCCCGCGCCCCCGGCTCCGCCTATGCCACCCGTGCCGCCAGTTGGGAGCCCCTCGCCCGCTACGCACGCCTCGCCGTCGTCGCACCGGATCATGTCCGGCGTGCAGGTGTTCATGCAGAACTTTCCGTACACCGTGACAGTACACACGCCGCTCCGGCATTCGCCCGTGTCGTAGCAAACCTGGCCTGTCCCGATCGGGTCGCTGCACCCGAACGAGGCGGCACCCGTCAAAAGGCAAAGGAAACACAGAACGCGGGCGGTCATCGAGACGGTATGTAGCAAGAGAGGCCGCGAGGCGCGATTTTATGGCTTAGGGGCGGAGCGCCGAGCCGCCATCTCCGGCAGGGGCATAGCGTTGCGCTGGCTCGTCGAATGCGAAGAGCTCGGCAGCGCCGACCAGCAAATCGCCTTCTAGCAGAGACGTGTCCGGGCGAAAGCCGTCCGTCATCGGAAGGCGCTCGACTCGCTTCACCCATGCTGGCCGCTCGCTCGGGTCGAGCCTGGCGATGAAGGCGTTCCACGACGGAAGGTCGAGGGCTCGGTTGCCATGGGTGACAACCACCGCAACGGGCACCTGCAAGCCTTCCTGCTCGACGCCATAGACGACGGTCTGGCGAAGCGCCGCAAAGCCGTAGAGCGCGTCTTCGATGCTTCGCGTCGCAACCAGACCACAAGGCGTTCGCAACATGCGGCTCACGCGGTCGACGAACCAGTAGTCACCGTCGGCGTCCCGACAGAGCACATCCCACGTCACGAACCAGGTGTCATCTGCCTCGAACACGCCTTGAAGCAGGCGTGAGCCAGCCTCGTCTCCTCCGGCGAAGCTCACCACGCGATGCTCCGTGTCGAGGCGAGCCAGAAGCACGCCTGGCTCATCCGCGTCGCAGCTGACGAGCAGGCCTTGCTCGTCGCGTTCGAACTCCCCCCTGTCGAAGTCGTAGCGAACGAGCGTCACCTCAGCGCTGCCGGGAATCGGCCTGCCGAGCGCGCCTACCTTCTCACCCGATGCGTTCGCAAGGACCGCATTGCCCTCGGTCGAGGCGTAGAACTCCAAGATGCCCACCGGGCCGAAACGATCGGCGACCCGCCGCCAGACGTCACGACGTAGGCCGCTTCCTGCAAATAGGCGAATCGGGTTTTCGTTGTCGGCCGCCGATGGCTCGCGTCGCAACAGCTCGCGCAACATTTCGCCGGCGTAGAAGACGACGGTCGCGCCGTAGCGACGAATGTCACCCCAAAAAAGCTCCGGGTCGAAGCTCTCCGCAAGCGCGAGGCGCGAACCCCCGACGAGGCCGCCGCCCACTGCCACCAGCATCCCGGCGGGATGGTGGAGAGGAAGGCAACAATAGACGGTGTCTTTGGGAGACAGGGTGCAAGCCGCGGCAGTGCCGTAGGCGGAGAACGCCCAGCGCTGGTTGGTGATCTTTGCGGCGCGCGGCTTCTTCCCGCGACCCGCAGTAAGCATGATCATGGCGAGGTCCCGCGCACAGCCGGGGTTGGGCTCGTACCACGCCGGAAGCTCGACTACCTCCGGGTCGATCAGCTCCATGTCGACTGCGCCGGGCGGGATCGACCTCTCTTGCCGAGCGCCGCCCAATACGAGCACCTCGCTCGACAACTCCTTGCCCAGCGCCGCGTTTTCAGGATCAGCGATGAGGTAGCGTGGGCCAAAGTTCTTTACAGCGTCGTTGAGGGTTTCTCTAGGCCGCGACGGACTCAACAGAATTGGAACGGCGCCCAGGCGACTGAGCGCGGTGGTCACGGAGAGATAACTCGGCCGCGGACCCATCAGCACGGCCACGCGCTCCCCACGCTGCACGCCACAACGAATGAGCCCACGCACGATATTGTTGACGCGTCCGTCGGCCTGCGCATACGAGAATGCACGGCCCTCCCAGAGGAAGAACGTGCTCTCCGGGTTTTGTGTGGCCTGCTCGGCTAGGGCGAGACCGAGGCTCACGCGGGTGTCTGGCTTGAGCTGCTGCAAGACGCCGAGGCGCGGCACCTGCCAACGAAGACTGTCGAGCTGCTCACCGAAGTCGGTTGCGGTGCGTCCGATCCGATCCCACCAGGCCCCGAGCGAACCGGCGATCGTCTGATAGAAAAGCCCCACGTCGAAGTCGACCTCTTCGAAGTCCGCCTCTTCCGGCTCCTCGAGTGGTGGCGGCGCCCGAAGAACGTCGGGCTCTTCGCCGACGCCTTCGCG
Source organism: Deltaproteobacteria bacterium (assembly GCA_027295555.1). Classification (GTDB taxonomy): domain Bacteria; phylum Myxococcota_A; class Polyangia; order Polyangiales; family Houyiibacteriaceae; genus SG8-38. Next base: position 4,698 of record JAPUKT010000279.1, on the reverse strand, counting down.
CCAGCGCACCCAGCTCGCCACCGTCGGCCATGAGAAAGACATCGCCTGCTTGCCCACCACCAGGCCGAAATGGCCAGCTCTCATCGAAACTTCGTAAAGCTCGGCATTGGGGGCAGCCCCTCGAATCGCGCGGATGGCTCTCTCGTTGACGATCGTATCTCGCTCGCCGAGGACGAACATCACCGGGCAGGTGATATCGGCCAGCGTCACGGTCTGACCGTCGACGACGAACCCACCGGACAGCATCCGATTGTGGACGACGAACTCGTCGATGAAATTCTTGAGTGCGGGGCCCGGCCACGCGACGAAGCCCTCGCCGCCCAGAAACCGGCGACGAGCCTCGCGCTTTTCGAGCGCCTGTCGGTCATGAAGCTTCTGAACGAAATCGACGAGCTGACCTACCTCTTTGTGGAGCGCGAGCAGCTTGAAGCCATTGCTGGTCAAGAAGCCTGGCAGGCCTTCGAGCTTGTCCAACGGGGTGTCTACCGCGTTCTGCAGCAGCTCGAAGAGGCGGCCCGCGATCGTGTCGTCGATCTTCGGAAGGTTGCGGTGGATGTCGACGGGGCTTCCAAACGTCACCAGCGATGCGACGCCTGCGGATTTCCGATACGCGGCGGTTTGATACGCGAACATGCCACCTTGCGAGTAGCCGAGCACGTGCACGTCGTGGCCGGTCGCGTCACGGACCCAGTCGATCGCATCGTTCACCGCCTTGATGTGATCGTCGAAGGTGCGCTTCATGCCCCCCTCTTCCATCTCGGGCGAACCAAAGTCGATGACCCACACGTCGAGCCCCGCCGCAACCAACGCGCTGACACCGCTGATGTCGGGCGCGACGTCGTAGATCTCCGCAGTTACCATGAGAGGCGGGATCAAGAGAAGCGGACCAGGAACCGACGGACGGTGATCGTCGTCGCCGTAACGTCTCAGCCGTGCGATGTCCATCCGGTGGACGACTTTGTAGGGCGCGTGGACCGGATCGGTGAAGCGCCCGAGCCTCGCGAGCTCGAGGGCATTTTCAGTGGCCATCGCGACGCGGCGAAATCGGCCGCGCCACCCTCGTTTTCGGCGGGTCCTTGCCATCCTCGAGCTCTACTCGGGCTCACCGATGGTGATGTCGACCATCAGGTCGCTGGCGATGGCCTCGAGGCTTTCGCGAAGCTGATCGAGGTCTAGCGCCTTCGGCGCGCGCAAACGGGCCTTGGCTTTGAACAGCGCATCGCCCGACCAAGGAGCGCCGTCGCACTCGGTATCGAGCTCATCGACGTTGACGCCACGCGCGGCCAGCGCTTCGGAGATCTTGTGAACGATACCGGGCCGATCACTCCCGATGAGGTCGAGAAGAATCACATTCCCCTCCTCTGTCGGCACTTCGAATCCTCGTTCGACCGCCACCCGCAGCCCGTCCGAATGAAGCGCCTGGAGCGCCTCGGTCAGCGCATCGACGTTCGCCGGCGGCACACTCACTCGAAGGATCCCCGCGAAGTGCCCCGCAAGGTGAGCCATCCGACTCTCCACCCAGCTCCCACCATGCGCCGCGACCGCAGCCGACACCGACTCGACCAACCCAGGCCGGTCCTTCCCAATCACAGTAACAACGAGGGACTCCATAGGGGACAGCTGCATACCCGTAATCACGCGAGATTCAACGGCTTTTGCGCGTAACCGCGAAAATCAAGCCGACCGTCCCCTCCAGGTGCTGCCCGATTGCGACTAGATCTCACGCAGTTAGCGCCGTACAGCCTGTCCCGATGTTTGCGAAGCGCACCGAGGAGGTCGAGCCGTTTCTCGCCATGGAGGTGATGGAGCGTGGCATGGCGATGTCGCGGGCAGGCACGTCGATCGTTCAGCTCGGGGTGGGGGAACCGGACTTCGATGCGCCCCCTCCCGCGGTGCTGGCGGCGATCGATTCGCTTCGCTCGGGGCAGACCCACTACACGGACAGCCGGGGGATCTTCGCGCTGCGTGAAGCAATCGCGTCCGAATGCGAGGCGCGACGCGGCGTCTCGGTGAGCCCCGATCAAGTCGTCGTGACGAGCGGCACCTCCCCGGCGATCTTGTTGTGTCTGAATCTCCTGGTCGATCCGGGTGACGAAGTCATCCTCGCGACCCCGCATTACCCCTGTTACCCCAACATGATCGCCGTCTGCGGGGGCAAATCGGTGCTGGTCCCGACCGGACCCGAGGATGGGTTCCTGATCGACCCGGCTAAAGTGCGCGCCGTGGTCACCCCTCGAACGCGTGCGATCTTTCTCGCGTCCCCAGCAAACCCGACCGGCGCGGTTCAGCCAAGAGCCGTCGTCGAGGAGCTCAGCAGTCTCGGCGTACCGATCCTTTCGGACGAGATCTACGACGGCCTCACCTACGACGACGCCGAAGTCACTTCGCCGCTAGGCTTCACGGAGGACTGTTACGTGCTCGATGGGTTCTCGAAGCGCTACGCCATGACGGGCTTCCGCCTCGGCTACGTGATCGCACCCAAGCCTGCGATGCGCGCACTCCAGAGCTTGCAACAGAGCTTCTTCATTTCCACATCGCAATTCGTGCAGCAGGCGGGCCTTGCCGCGCTTTTCGAAGGAGCCGAGCACGTCGAGCGTATGCGCCAAGAGTATGCGGCGCGGCGTCGGCTGCTCGTCGACGGTCTCCGCAACCTCGGGCTTTCGATCCCCATCGACCCACCGGGCGCGTTCTACGTCTTGGTCGACATGCGTCACTTCGAACGAGACTCGCTGACGCTGGCCTTCGACATTCTCGAGCACGCCCACGTGGCAGTCGGCCCAGGACGCGACTTCGGCAAAGTCGCCGAGGGCTTCTTGCGTTTCAGCTTCGCGACGGCGCGTGAACAGATCGAAGAAGGCATTGCCCGTTTGAGCAAAACCCTCCCGAAGCTATAGCCGCAGGCCGTCTAGCCAGCTCCGAGAAGAGCGACGAGCGCATCCTCGTCGATCACTTCGATGCCGAGCGCGGCCGCCTTGTCGAGCTTGCTGCCACCCTCGGCACCAGCGACGACGTAGTCGGTCTTCTTCGACACCGACCCGGAAACCTTTCCACCTGCGGTTTTGATCTTCTGCGCGGCCTCGGTCCGCTTCATCGTCGGCAAAGTTCCGGTCAACACGAACGTCTTGCCGACCACCGCCTCGACCGTCTTCACGGTGGCTGCCTTGGCAGTGAGATCCAGGCCCACCTCGGCCAAGCCCCGGAATACATCCCGTACCGCGGGCGACTTGAGCTCGTGAAAGATGCTGTCAGCCGTCTTCCGCGCGAGCCCTTCGATCGCCCCTCGCTCGGTCGACTTGGCGGGCGCCACCGTCTCGATCGCTTCGGTGTCCTCTGCCACGTAGCGACCAGCAAAGTCGAGCAACGCGTCGGCAGTCTTGAAGTACCCGGCGAGATCTTCGGCCATCGTGTCGCCGACGTGACGAATCGCAAGCCCGGTCAGCACACGGGCCAACCCTCGCCCCTTCGCCCGTTCGAGCCCTGCCTTTACGCGCTCGGCGCTTTTTTGGCCCATGCGTTCGAGCGAGGCGAGCTGGTCCACCTCCAAACGAAACAGGCCGTCGGGCGCCCGTACGCCGAGCTTGTCGACGACTTGGTCGACGAGAACCGCTCCCATGCCGTCGATGTCCATCGCATGCCGGCTCGCAAAGTGACGGAGCCTCTCCCGCACTTGGTCTGGACACGCAGGGTTAGGACAGTAAATGAAGATCTCTTCGCTCACCGCTTCGGTACCGCACGTCGGACATGCTTGTGGTGGGACGAAGCGTCGCGCGTCGCGCTTCCGCTGCCTCTTGTCGACCTCGACGACCTGCGGAATGATCTCTCCCGCTTTTTCGACCAGCACGGTGTCGCCGACGCGGACGTCTTTGCGCTCGAGCTCGACGAAGTTGTGCAACGACGCGCGGCTGACCGTCGTCCCCGACACGAAGACAGGCTCGAGAATGGCCACCGGGGTGAGCTTCCCAGACTTCCCAACCGACACCTCGATATCGAGGAGCTTGGTCGGCTTTCGTTCGGGCGGGAACTTGTACGCGATCCCCCAAAAGGGATGGTGCCCCGTCTCCCCGAGGTGCGAGTACAACGAGAGGTCGGCGATCTTGATGACCATTCCGTCGATGTCGTAGTTCAGTGTCTCACGCCGCGATTGGTAGTCCTCGCAGTACTCGAGCACGGCCTCGTCGGAGGTGGTCTCGAAGACTTCGCTCAAGTACACCTCCGCACCGCGGTCAGCGAGCCATCGTAACGTCTCGCCCTGGGTTCTAGGGAGGGCAACGTCCTCCTCCCATGCAACTTGGTAGAAGAACGAACGAATCCCGGTCTCCTCGAGGCCGGTAGGGTCCTTGCGCTTCATCATGCCCGCGCACCCGTTGCGCGGATTGATCAGCGGCTTGTCGAGCGCCTCGTTGAAACGCGCGAACTCGGTGAGCGGCCAATAGACCTCGCCACGAATCTCGATCTCGCCCTTGGCCACGCCGTCGAGCTCGACCGGCACGGTGCCCAGCTGACGCACCTGCTTGGTGATGACATCGCCGCTTCGCCCATCGCCGCGCGTGACCGCACGCTGCAACTTGCCGCCAGCGTACAGAAGTGAAACCGAGATCCCGTCGACCTTGGGCTCGACGATCACTTCGAGCTCGTCGATCTCGAGCTCCTTCTTTCTACGTCGAAACCACGCCGACAACTGTTCCCCGATCGGCATCG
>JAPUKT010000278.1 GCA_027295555.1 Deltaproteobacteria bacterium | reverse complement strand
GCGCAACCGTCTCCTCGTCGCTCACCAACACGGCGTTGAGCCAGTCGGATAACAACCGCTCCGCAACTTCCGCGTCTCCAGCCGAGGGCTGCAGATAATCACTCAGCGGCCCGAGGACCGCATGCTCGCCAAACTCGTCTCGATGGGTCAGTAGTTTCCGGGCCGCGGGGGCGAGACCCGCCCGGTCGCGCTCCAACGCCTCGAGGGCTTCGCGCCTCGCCTTCAGCTGCGCCCTGTTATCGTCGGCCGACCGGCGCTCGACCAGGAGCGCTGCCTCGTGCTCCTTGGCGGCGAGCAGCGTGTGACGTGCTCGCTCCAACTCCGATGATGCTTCCTTGTCTACGCGTTGGCGATTGGCGAGTTCTTCTTCGGTGGCGCGAAGTCGGACCACCAGGTCCTCGTGGGCGCGAGCGGCCTCTTTGCGGCGTTGTTCCGCGTCGCTGGATTGAGATCGCAGTACGTCGAGATCTCTTTCTAGCGCGTCCTGCTCGCCGGCCAACGCTCTCAGGGTCTCCGCCTGCTCCTGGAGCGAGCTCTCCAGCCCACGCACCGTGTCGCGCTGTCCGGTCAAACGATCGCGCGCCTGGTTTTCGTCGGAGGCTCGCAGGTCCAATTCCGTTTGCACCGATTGCCGTGCTTCCGCTGCGGCCTTTCGCTCTTGCGCTGCGGCGTCGCGCTCTCTCATGGCTTGGCTTGCGCGAGCGTCGGCCTGTGACAACTCGTCGAGCGCTCGCTCTTTGCGATCCGTGGCGTTCTTGAGACGCTCACCGGCCAGTTTGAGATCGCCTTCCAGCCTGCCGACCTCGAGGCGCTGGGTGGCGAGGCGCCGCTCGACGTCGGTGCGTTGCGCCTCGGCCGTCGCGCGGGCCTGGATAAGATTTTCCCGCTCCCTTTCCCGCTGGGCCAGGACTTCCCGGCTGCGGGGCAGCGAAACGTCCATCTCCTCGCGGCGTTGACGCAGCGAGGATTTCTCTTGGTCGAATTCGGCGAGGGAGTGACGCGTCAGCGTCATCACTATCCCGAAGCGCTCCGCCGTGAGCTTGCGGTGTCGCTCGGCTTTCCCTCGTTGGCGGGCGAGACTTCTGACCTGGGTTTGGACTTCGGAGACGAGATCACCCAGACGCTGCAAGTCTTGTTGCGTCGCATCGAGACGTCGTTCGGTGGTCGTTTTGCGATCGCGGTACAGGCCGATACCGGCTGCCTCTTCGAACAAGGCACGCCGATCCTCGGTGCGGTCCGACAGGAGGCGGTCGATTTGCCCGGCCTCCATCACCACCCCGGCGTCGCTTCCCAGACCTGTTCCGCGGAGGAGATCCTGCACGTCGCGGAGACGAACGGGTTGTTGGTTGAGGAGATACTCGCTCTGCCCGTTGCGGGAGAGCCTGCGCGTAACGACCACCTCGCGGTAGGAAATGGGAAGCGTGCCGTCGCTGTTGTCGAAATAGAGCGATATTTGTGCGACGTTCAGCGGCCGGCGCTTGGCCGCCCCTTGGAAAATGATGTCTTCCATCCGGGAGCCACGGAGCACTCGCGCTCGCTGCTCCCCCAACACCCATCGTACTGCATCGGAGATGTTTGACTTGCCGCAGCCGTTTGGCCCCACGATGGACGTAATGCCGTCCTCGAAGGTCAAATTGACCTTGTCGGCGAAGGACTTGAATCCCGACAACTCGAGCCGGGTCAATTTCATGGCGTGATTCCGGTGCGCGATATAAGAGTTGCCGGCAACCCGGCTGCGATGAGGAGGGATTCGGCCACGCCACTCTGGTCGGGGGTCTCGAACGCGCCGACCAAGATGCGCACGGCTCCAGCGGTCACCACGCTGTATGCGGGGATACCGCCGCCGCGAAGCCGCTGTGTCTCCTCTCGAACCAGGTCCACGCTTTGGCGTGATCCCAGGTCGAATGCATGTGGGGTGCGCAAGATAGTGCCTTGGCCCGCCTCGACCAAGCCGTCCCGCCAGAAGGTTTTCAACACGGTATCGGCCAACTGAGCGGTCGCGAGCGCCCCAAGGATAACTCGGTACCAGATGCGCCCACCGATGCGGACCGGGGTCACGGCCGCCTCGAGCGATTCGCGCTCCAAACCGGAGGCGTATTCCATGGCGCGATCCCACGCATCGAACGCCGCGACCTGGACAGAGTAGAATAGGGAATCAGCGTCGCGCGCGGCCCCGCCGCCGGCCCCGACGGTGGCCGGCTCGGAAGGAATCGAGTCGGCGGGCGCACCCGCCGACGGTTCGCCAGCCGAGGCCTCGCCCATCGAGGCCTCGCTTACCGAGGGCTCGCCAGCGGTGTTCCCATTCAACCGGAACACCGCAATGATGCCAAGTACCACGATCGCAACCGCGCCAACTCCGACCCGGAGCTTGCTCCTCTTCCGCGGTCGGTGCCGGAAAGGGCCAACCCGTTTCTGCTTCTTCGCCCCCGTCTCTTGCTCTGTTACCGGGCGTACGTCATGTGCCAGGTTTGTGTCAAGGGCCGGGTTGCGGCTGGACACGACCTTAGGGACCGGTTCTCCAACGGGTACCGGCTCGACCAGTGTGGTGAGGATGGGCACTTCATCCAGCCACTGGGCGTTGATCGGAAGCATCGCCTTCGAGGAACGCGTCCCGTGTTGGTCCAGCACGATCATGCCGTCTGGTTTCAGCACCATGAACGGAATGGCGGAGGGAGCCATGAACAGGAGGAGGAGCGCTCCCTCGTTCGCGAAACCACTGGCCAGGCGTTCCCACCGCGCGTGCGACCAGACTGCTTCGGGTTGCTGTGTCGGAGTACCGACCCCGATGTAATGCAGACCCGGCAACTCCTGTTGCTGAGCGACGCGGTTGAGCGAGACATCATAGAGGAAAGCGTCTACGATGCCCTCTTCCCCTTTTCGCTGGGCGCCGTCGTCCAGTACCGGTCGACCCAGACACAGATCGACCAAAACGACCCGAGACTCGTCCCGCGCTGTGGCGCGAGCGATGTTCCATGTTTGATCTCCCGCCCAGTGATCGTTTTTTGTCGCTTGGATGATGGCCACAACCGTGTGACCCGCGAGAAACGCGCTGTCGAAGTCGCTGGACGTCATCGGTTCGTCGCCGCGCTGTCCAGGAAAACGATGAAGTAAGGTTGCCCGAGCCGCCGACCGATGTTGTCGGCCTCTTCGCGGGTGCCGTACGGGCCGAGTACGACGCGATAGCGATCGTAGTGCTCGGTGGGCTGCACCACGTGGGCGGGTAAGCGGGCCTCGAGCAATTCGTCCACGCGTGCCTGGGCCCAGGATTCATTGGAGGTGCTGCTGAGCTGAACGTAGGTGGTTTGATCGGTTGGTTCGACCGTCGTAGCGTCCGCTTCCG
>JAPUKT010000277.1 GCA_027295555.1 Deltaproteobacteria bacterium | reverse complement strand
ATCTCGCGGTGTGCGTGAACAAGATGGACCTCGAGGACTTCTCCCAAGAAGTCTACGATGCGATCCGCGCCGACTTCATGGAGTTCGGCAAAACGCTCAGCTTCAAGGACATTCAATTCTTCCCGGTGAGCGCGCTGCTGGGCGACAATGTGGTGAGCGACAGCGAGAACACCCCTTGGTACGACGGCCCAAACGTTCTCAGCTACCTGGAAACGGTCCCGATATCAGCCGACCGAAATTACGACGACTTCCGTTACCCGGTGCAATACGTCATCCGACCGGACCTCGACTATCGTGGCTTTGCCGGCGAGATCGCTTCTGGGGTCATTCGCAAGGGCGATGACGTCGTCGCCCTTCCCTCGGGAAAGACCTCACGCGTCGACACGATCGATACCTACGACGGAGAGATCGAGGAGGCGTTCGCTGCTCAATCGGTGACGATTCGGCTAGAGGACGAGATCGATCTCAGCCGTGGCGACATGATCGTCAAGCCCGACAATCTCCCGCGAGCCACGCGGCGCTTCGACGCGCACCTGGTGTGGATGCACGAAAAGCCGCTCGACACCGAGAAGGCCTATCTCATCAAGCACACGACCCAGACCGTCCGCGCCCAAATCGACAAGATCTACTTCGAAGTCGACATGGATACGCTCGAGGAGAAGCCGGCCAAGGGTATCGGCCTCAACGACATCGCGAAAGTGCACCTCAGCTGCCACCGCGCGCTCTACGTCGACGACTACACCCGCAACCGTGAGACGGGCGCTTTCATCGTCATCGACTCGCTGACCAACAACACCGTGGCTGCGGGGATGATCGCCCTCGAAGGCTCCGGGCAAAACCTCGAAGAAGCGATGAAGGAGCTGCACGCCGCGTCGGCGATGGAGCCGAAGACCTTCGTCAGCCCGAACGAACGCATGGAGCGCTTCGGGCAACGCGGAGCCACGGTCTGGCTGACGGGGCTCCCAGGATCGGGCCGGTGGACCCTGGCATATGCCCTCGAGCGGAGGCTCTTCGACCAGGGTCGAACGGCAACCGTTGTGATCCCTGTGGGCGAGGACCTTCGTTCGATGATCTCGGCAGCGAAAGCCGTCACCGATGCAGGCCTGATCAACATCTGTGCGTTCCCGAGCCCAACGAAGAAAGATCGCGTGCAGCTCGCGGAGCGGATCGGCGAAAGCCGCGTCGTTCAGGTTTACGTCAACACCGACGAAGCACTCTGCCGAGAGCGACGCCCCGACGCCGACTTCTCGAGCTTCGAGCCCCCGGAAAATCCGGACGTGACGGTGGCCCTCGACAAGATGCGAATCGAACAAGCCGTCGGAATCATCCTCGAAGCCCTAGAAGCCCGCGGCCAGTTCGAAAACCATTAACCCGTCGCAACTGGCTAGGCTTCGATGCAGCGACGCACCACGTCCGAAAGCGTCTGCGTGCCCCACGCGAGGCCGTCGACGGGGATCCGCTCGTTGTGTCCGTGAAACATGTCGGCGAAGCGCATCGTCGGCGGCAGTCGAACGGGCGCAAATCCGTACCAACGCGCACCGAGCCGGGTGAACGCTGTGGCATCGGTGAAGCCCTGCAAGATGAACGGGACTACCGGCGCACCAGGCGCGCGCTCGGCCATCACCTCGTGAATCGTCGAGTAGAGAGAGGACTCTTTGGGCTCCGTAACCACAGGCGGAAACGAGTGGAAGACTTCGAGCTCGATCCCGGGGCCGAGCACGGCTTGGAGCTCCCGAATTAGATCCTCTTTCGTCTGCCCTGGCAAGATGCGGCCATCGATCTCGGCCTCGGCAAAGCCTGGGATCACGTTCGTCTTGTTCCCGGCACGCAGCACCGTCGGTGATGCCGTGTTTCCGAGCAACGCTCGAAATGCGCGTTTGAGCGAAGGGTCAGGTAGGAGGTTGAGTGCCGCTGGACCCATGCTCGGGCTCGCAAGGAGCTTGATGATGGGACGAAGGGGCGCAGGTAGATGCGACGCCAGCGCGTCGATGAAACCTTTCACCGGCGCCGACGCGTGCCGCGGCAGCCCCTCCTTGCCGAGTCTCGCGATCGCCCCACTGAGTTGAACAACCGCCGAATCCTCACGCGGCATGGAACCGTGCCCCGGGTCACCGGTCGCCCGCGCGCGCATCCAACAAACGCCCTTCTCGGCCACTTCAACCGTGAAGAACGTTCGGCCGGCAACTTGAATGTTGAAGCCCCCACCCTCCCCGATCGCAAACTCACTACGAACCAAGTCGGGATGATTCTCCGAAAGCCACAGGGACCCGTACCGACAGCCGGCTTCTTCATCCGCGACCGCGGCGAAGATCAGGTCGCGCTTGGGCTTGACGCCCTCGCGCGCGAGTCGCGCCATGATCGCGACCGACATCGCCACCATGTTCTTCATGTCAATCGCACCGCGCCCCCAAAGACAGCCGTCATGCACCTCGCCGCAAAACGGTGGATGCTCCCAAGCCGAAGGGTCCGCCTCGACGACATCGAGGTGCGCGGCCAGCAGAAGAGGTGGCTTTTCGCCGGTCCCTCGAAGACGGACGACGACGTTGGCCCGCTGCGGAGCGCTCTCCAGCACCACCGGTTCCAAGCCTGCACTGTTTAGCTCCTCCGCGACGAGCTCGGCCGCTTCGCGTTCGTTTCCGGGGGGGTTGGTGGTGTCTATTCGAAGCAACTGCTGACAGAGTCGAAACGAATGCTCTGTAAGCTCCCGATTGTCGTCCGCCATGGCGCAACTACTCGTCTTTGCTCGACGCGGTCTTCTTCTTGCGCGTCTTCTTCGCAGCGGCCTCCTTCGCGGGAGCCTTCTTGGGCGGTTTCAGCTTTCGCTTCCCGGAAGCTTGGGTTTGCTCGACACTCGCCTTGAGCGCCTCGAACAGATCGATGACCTTGGCGCGTGGCGCTTCTGGTGTGGTCGTGATCTCGTGCCCGGCGATCTTTTCCTCGACCGCCTCGAGTACGCGCGCTCGAAATTCATCTTGAAATTTGGCCGGGTCGAACCGTTCCTCGCTCAGCTGCTCGATGAGCTGGCGCGCCATCTCGGTCTCCGCCGGCTTGAACGGAACATCATCGCCGAGATCGATCTCCCCGAAATCCCGAACCTCGTTCGAATAGAAGACCTGGTGCATGATCAGGCCCTCTTTGTAGGGGCGAATCACAACGAGGTGGCTCTTGCCGCGCGCAACGTGACGGCCGAGGGCAACCCGGCCGCTTTCGCGCATCGCCTCCGAAAGTAATCGGTACGCTTTGTGTCCTCCCTTGTCGGGACCGAGGTAGTAGGATTTCTCCACGTAGACGAAGTCCACGGTGTCGAGCGGTACGAACTCGATGATCTCGAGGTTGTGAGTCTTTTCTTCCTCGAGCGCTTTGAGCTCATCGGCCTCGAAACGAACGTACTGCCCCTTGGCATATTCGTACCCCTTGACGAGGTCGGCCCGGTCCACGACTTCGTCGTCGGTCGGGCAATAGACCTGGTACTTGATGCGGTTCCCGCACTTTCCGTGGAGCTGGTGGAACTTCACGCCCTCTGCACTAGCCGCCGTGAAGATCTTGAGAGGGATCGACACGAGGCCAAAGGACAGAGTCCCTGAGCTAGTGGCACGCGCGGGCATCGGATCATGATAGATCGCATTGTAGGATTGGCGAAGACTTGAGTAAGCCACGTGACAAAGGGCTCTCGCAGTACCGCAAAAAGCGCGATCCCAGCAAAACCACAGAACCGTTCGAGGCTGAACCTTCGAGCAGGGGCGGGGCGACGCGGCGAGGGCGGTTCGTCGTGCATTGCCACAGCGCAAGAGCGCTTCACTACGACTTGCGGATTCAAATTGGCGGAGTCTTGCAGAGCTTCGCAGTCCCTAAGGGCCCGAGCCTCAAAGTCGAGGACAAACGGCTCGCCATTCAGACCGAACCCCATCCGCTTCGTTATCTGAACTTCGAGGGGGTCATTCCCGAGGGGAACTACGGCGCGGGTCCGATGATCGTCTGGGACCGCGGCCGCGTTTCCTACCCGCGGGACGCGGCAGAGGATGGCCTCGACAAGGGCGCCCTCTCCTTCGAGCTCGATGGCTTCAAGCTGAAGGGTCGTTTCAGCCTCGTGCGCCCGTCGAAGCAGCAGGGTGACCGGCAGAATCAGTGGTTGCTGATGAAGCGCGAGGATGCGTTTGCGAGCGACATCGACGTCATCGCCGTGCAGCCACGGAGCGTGCTTTCGGGGCTCACGGTCGAGGAGCTGCGGAACGCCGAGCGTTTGTACGAGGAAGCGTACGAGAAGTCCCTGGAGCTCGGGGCTAAGAAGGGCGCCGTCCAGGCCAGTCGAACCACGCCGATGCTCTGCGCGCTCGACGACGTTCCAGTCGACCGTCCCGGCTGGTTGTACGAGCTCAAGCTCGACGGCGTTCGCATCTTGGCCGAGCGTCGAGACACCGAAGCGCGACTCTTCTTTAGAACACATCGCCCGGCCACCGCAAGCTTCCCAGAGGTCGTGGAAGCTCTCAAAACACTCCTCGCTCGCGACGTCGTGCTCGATGGAGAGATCATCACCTTCGACGACGCCGGGCATCCTTCGTTTCAAAAACTCGCGAGTCGCATCCACGCGCGGCGCCCAGGTGACATCCGCTTTCTGCGTGACGCGGTCCCGGTGGTATTCGTGGTCTTCGATATCTTGAGCCTCGGGGATCTCGACCTGCGATCGCTCACTCTGCTTCACAGAAAGGCCGTGCTCGAGAAAGTGATCCGTGGCGCCGGGGTCATTCGCGCGCTCGACTACTTCGAAGACGATGGTGGCGCACTCCTGGCTTTCTGCGATTCGCATGGCCTCGAGGGGCTGGTGGCAAAGCGCAGCGACTCCCTCTATCGCGCGGGTCCGAGGCGTTCGGGACACTGGATCAAAGTGAAACGTGTGCGCGAGGACGATTTCATCGCCACCGGCTACACCGAAGGCAAAGGAAGCCGAAAGAAGCTTGGCGCACTGGAGCTAGGCACCTACCAGGAAGGCGAGCTTCGGGGCCATGGCCTTGTCGGAAGCGGGCTCTCGGACCGCGAAATCGAGATCTTGCTCGAGCGGCTTTCGGAAGACGCACCGGTGGTCGTACGGGTCCGTTACGCCGGCTGGACCGAAGACGGCAAGCTCCGACACCCCATCTACCTGGGCATTCGCGACGATGTTGCGCCGGAAGATGTGACCCTCGCGCCCAAGCTGGAGGACGCCACCATGCTCGACGCCGTCGATGCCGGAGACGCAGACGCCGACCGTGTCGTCGGCAAAGCTCGCCTCACCAACCAGAGTAAGCTGTTTTGGCCGGACGACGGAATCACCAAAGGCGATCTCTGCAACTACTACGAGGCCATCGCTCCGGTGCTGCTGCCCCATCTTCACGATCGACCGGTGACGCTGGTCCGCTTTCCTGACGGCATCGAGGGGAAGAGCTTCTTTCAGTGGAGAATCCCGAACCAAGCTCCCCCATGGCTTCGGTCCCTGCGACTACGATCCGAGGAAGAAGACGGCAAAGAGGTAAACACCATCCTGGTCAACGATCTGAGCTCGTTGATGTATGTGGCAAACCTCGGGTGCATTCCGCTTCATGTGATCGCCTCGCACGCCGGTGCGCTCGACATCTGCGATTTCCTCACCCTCGATCTGGATGTCGAGCTTGCATCCCTCGGGCAGGCGATCCCGATCGCACTGACGATCCGAGAAATCCTGGAAGAAGTAGGGCTTCGGGGGTTCCCCAAGACTTCCGGCAAGGCTGGTCTGCACGTCTTGGTGCCGCTTGGCGAGGGTCTCCCGTGGGACGCCGCCAAACGACTCCTCGAGCTGATTGGGAGATTGGTTCTGCGACGGCATCCGAAGGAGGCGACGATGGAGCGCCGCAAAGACAAGCGAGGCGCTCGAGTGTTGATCGACGTCGGCCAGACCGGCCGACATCGAACGATCGTGGCCCCCTACTCCGTACGTGAAGTGCCCGGCGCTCCGGTATCTACGCCGCTCTCGTGGAATGAAATCAGCCTGTCTCTCGACCCTTCGTCCTTCAACATCTTCACGGTGCCTGAACGCGCGCTCGCGTC
>JAPUKT010000276.1 GCA_027295555.1 Deltaproteobacteria bacterium | reverse complement strand
TTGCAGGACCGATCTGCATATCTGCGAAGGCGATCTCGAGGTGCGTCGATCGCCGGTGATCCCCGGTCATCAAATCGTCGGCACCATCGACACGCTCGGCGTGAACGTCGTCGAGCGCGAGGTCGGCCAGCGGGTAGGCGTCGCGTGGCTGCACCGCACCTGCGGTTGCTGTACGTTCTGCGCCTCCGCGCGCGAGAACCTCTGTGATACGCCCGATTTCACGGGTTGGACCGTCGACGGCGGCTTCGCCGAACACGTGGTCGCCCCATCGAGCTTCACCTATGCACTTCCGGACGGGTTCTCCGATCTGCAGGCTGCGCCGCTCTTGTGTGCCGGGATCATCGGCTACCGATGTCTCCGACAGACGGGTATCGACGACTGGTCCGGTGCACGCCTCGGCCTCTACGGTTTTGGCGCGGCCGGCCATGTCGCGATCCAAATCGCTCGGGCGCGAGGCGCCGAGGTCTACGTGTGCACCCGCGATCGAGACAAGCACCGAGCATTGGCCGAGGAGCTCGGCGCCGCCTGGACCGGGGACACGATGGAGAAGCCGCCGGTTTCTCTCGACGCTGCGATCATCTTTGCCCCTGCCGGGCAGATCGTTCCTCCTGCGCTTTCACATCTCGACAAAGGAGGCACGCTCGTTCTCGGAGGCATCCACATGAGCCCGATCCCGTCGTTCCCCTATGAGCTGCTCTACGGGGAGCGTATCGTGCGCAGCGTCGCCAACAACACGCGCGAAGACGGCCGCGCCTTTCTTGCCGAGGCTGCCTCGGTGCCGGTCCATACCCATACCGAGGTCTTCCCGCTCGAAGAGGCGAACGAAGCCCTCGATCGCCTTGCCCACGACGGGATCCGCGGCGCAGCCGTTCTAACGATTTAACGAAGCCTCAGAGGTCGAAGTAGAGCTCGAACTCGTGTGGATGGGGTCGCAAGGCGACTGGTGCAATCTCGTTTTCGCGCTTGTAGTCGATCCAGGTTCGCACCGCATCCTCGGTCATCACATCGCCTTTGAGCAAGAAGCCCGTGTCGGCTTCCAAGGCGTCGAGCGCTTCCCCGAGGCTCGCAGGCATGACCTTGAGCTCGGACTGCTCCGTATCGCTCAATGCGTAGGTGTTCTTTTCGAGCGGGGCACCCGGGTCGATCTTGTTCTCGATCCCGTCCATGCCTGCCATGGTCATGGCGGCAAAGGCCAAGTAGGGGTTGCACGAAGGATCGGGGAAACGGACTTCGACGCGCTTTGCCCTCGGGTCGTCCGAGTACATCGGGATGCGACACGCCGCGGAACGATTTCGCGCTGAGTACGCGAGGAACACGGGTGCCTCGAAACCCGGCACGAGCCGTCGGTACGAGTTGGTTGTCGGGTTGGTAAAGGCGGCGAGGGCGTTGGAGTGCTTGATGATGCCCCCGATGTAATGGAGCGCCGTATCCGACAGGCCAGCATAGCCGTCACCAGCGAAGATCGGCTTCTCTCCCTTCCAGATCGATTGATGGCAGTGCATACCCGAGCCGTTGTCGTTGAAGAGCGGCTTCGGCATGAAGGTAGCCGTCAGGCCGTGACGGCGGGCTACATTCTTGATGACGTACTTGTAGAGCATCAGCTGGTCCGCCATCTTCACGATTGGCGCGAATCGCATGTCGATCTCGGCCTGACCGGCGGTCGCCACCTCGTGGTGCTGCGCCTCGACCCTGATTCCCAGTTTCTCCATCTCGAGGACCATTTCGGTCCGGATGTCCTGCTGGGTGTCGCTCGGCGGGACAGGGAAGTACCCTTCTTTGTATCGCGGCTTGTAAGCGAGGTTCGGGCTTCCGTCGATGTTTGTTTCGGCGCCTGAGTTCCACTTCCCCTCGTCTGAGTCGACGTAGTAGTAGCTACAGTTCTCTCGTGTATCGAAGCGCGCGGAGCTGAAGATGAAGAACTCTGCCTCCGGCCCGAAGTAAATCGTGTCGCCGATGCCCGAGCTCTTCACGTAGTTGGCTGCCTTTGTGGCTATCCAGCGCGGGTCCCGGCTGTAACGCTCCCGCGTGAGTGGATCAACGATGTCGCAGATCATCGAAAGGGTCGGCGCTTCACAGAACGGGTCCATGAGCGCGGTGTCTGCGTCCGGTACGACGATCATGTCGCTCACCTCGATCGACTGCCACCCGCGGATCGATGATCCGTCAAAGCCGAAGCCCTGCTGCATCGCCTTCTCGTCGAGCTCCGAGATCGGAACGGAGAAGTGCTGCCACAACCCTGGCCAGTCGGTGAACTTGAGGTCCACCATAACGACGTCGTTCTTGTTGGCTAGGTCCAGAACATCTTTGGCGTCCATGAGACGATTCCTTTGCGAGGCTAGATAGGAGGAGGTGCGCGTTGTATCACGTGGCTTCGTCGCTCGGCCACCTGCAGCGCGCGGGCTGGGCGAACGGGCCGATGGGATCTGTGCGCTACATTTGTTTCCGGGAGGTTTCGGACCGTTTTCCCCATTGAAAAAAGCCGCCGAGCGGCGCCTCGCAACGTGCCTGCGGATGATTTTGCAGCCATTGGCTAGATCCACGTGACTTTTTTCGCGTTTCGAGCCTGCTGCGAGACGATGAAGCCAGGGGACGTCGGGTGTGATCTTCTAAACACTTGAAAGCAAAGGCTAATTCGTCAGGAATGTCTGACATGTCGGTTTGCGCGCTGTACAGAGTATATGTAGAATATCAACATAGTTGGCTTTTTAATTCTCTGGGGAGTTTGTGATGAATCGTTGG
>JAPUKT010000275.1 GCA_027295555.1 Deltaproteobacteria bacterium | reverse complement strand
CTCTGTCGCACAGAGGGCATCATCCCCGCGCTCGAGACCAGCCACGCTTTTGCGTATCTCCCGACCGTTGCCAAAGAGCTGGGGAACGATGCGGACATCCTGGTGTGTCTCTCCGGGCGAGGCGACAAAGACCTCGATACGGTGCTGGCGAAGTTGAGGGAAAGGAACTGAGCCTCTTGGGCCGTATTGCCGACGCGTTCGCGAACGCGAAGAACGAGAATCGGGCCGCGCTGGTGATCTATTTGTGCGCCGGCGACCCGGATCTTCGAACGACCGAGGATCTCGTCGTAGCCGCGGCCGAGTCTGGGGCCGACGTGATCGAGCTCGGCGTACCGTTCAGTGACCCTACGGCAGATGGGCCCGCCATTCAACGCGCAAGCGAGCGTTCCCTTGCAGGCGGAACCACAGTGGCCAAAGTGCTCGACACCGTTCGGGCGATTCGCCAGCGCAGCGACGTGCCGATCCTGCTCTTCGGTTACTACAATCCGATCCTTGCGTATGGAGAGCAGAAGGTCGTCGATGATGCGGCCGAGCGCGGCGCCGATGGCTTTCTCGTCGTCGACCTGCCCCCCGAGGAGAGTGACGGCCTACGGCTCCCCGCGATCGAAAAGGGCCTCGACTTCGTGCCTCTCGTCGCGCCTACCAGCGACCGGGACCGCGTCGCGAAGGCGGCCGCCGCGGCGACCTCGTTCGTCTACTACGTATCCATGACGGGGGTGACCGGTTCGAAGGCCACCGACCTCGCGAGTGCGTCTGAGCGCGCAGGCTTGTTGCAGCGGGAGCTCGGCCGTCCGGTCGCGATCGGGTTCGGGATCAAGACCAGAGGAGACGTTGAGACTGTCGCTCCGCATGTCGACGGCGTCGTCGTGGGGAGCGCTGTCGTTCGTGCAATCGAGGATGCCGAAAGCTCCGAGGCTGCCGTGGCGGCGGTGCGAACGCTCGTCGCCGAGCTCGCAGCCGGTGTCGTCAGGCAATAGTGTCCTTGTAAGGGCCTGAAAATGACGATACTGTCGCTTCATGGCAAGTATCGATGTCATTTCCGCCAACCTTCCCATTCTTCGACAGCTTCGCGGTCGCATCGGTCAGCACGAGCTGGCCGAGCGCGTCGGCGTGTCACGAAGGACCATCGCTAGGCTGGAAAGCGGCGAAGTGGCCGATCCCGGTGTCGACCTCATGCGCCGCATCGCGAACGAGCTCGGCGTCAGCTCCTCTCATCTGACCGAAGCTCGTATTCGGGCGGTTACGCTTCCGCTCCCCGAGGACATCTGCGGGCGCCTCGAGTCCGAGGACGCCCCGGTGATCTTGGCAGCGATGATCCGCACCGCGCGAGCTCACCGGTAGCGAACGTCCCCTTTTTGATCCCGGTCGGGCCTGCGACCCGGCAGTCTGTCCCGCCCCACCGCCCCCGCACTATCGCCTAGTCCTTCTTGCGGGTGCGGGCGAGGCTGGTGGTGGCTGCCTCGGTGATGGTTCGTCGGAGGTCGTCGTCGTGGATTCTGCTCAGTGCGCGTCCTAGCTCCTCTGGAAGCGAGGCGAGCCGGACGGGTTCTGGGGCTGGAGGTGTCACGCGGGCGCGCTTCGGAATGTCTGGGAGGGGCCCCACCTTGAACCGAAGCTTTTTGATCCCGCTGTGGGGTACGTGTTTGCGAAGCTGCTGAAGGAGATCTTCGCCGAGGTAGTGAAGCTGGTCGGCCCAGACCGACGAGCTCACGTGCACGATCAAGACACCATGGGAAAGCGTCACCGGCCGTGCGTGCTCGAGAATGCGTGGCGGCACCGACCGACTCCACCACCCAAACGCTTTCGCGGCCTCGAGTTGGTTCGGCGCGGGGTAGACCCCCTGGAGGATCTTCCCAACCGATTCGAGCTTTCCTTTGCGGCGCTTACGCATCGTCTAGGCACGCATGATAGAGCGCGAGCAGATCGTCTTGCGAGCAGCTCCGAGGGTTTAGCTGGTGGCACGGGTCCGCGTAAGCCAACGCAGCAAGCTGCGGCAGATCGCTTTCCTCGATCCCCTGGGAACGCAAATCCGATGGCAGCTCGATCGTGCTCCGCAGCGCTCGAACTGCGCCCGCGCACTCGAAAGACAGCGTGCTGGCCTCGTCGCTTCGCACGCCGAGCTGCCTGGCGACTTCGGCGATTCGGTCCGGAATCGCGCTTCGGTTGAAGTCGAGCACTGCGGGCAAACAGATCGCGTTGGCGAGGCCGTGGTGCATCCCGAACTCCGTCGAGAGAGGATGCGCCAGCGAGTGACACGCGCCAAGGCCCTTTTGAAAGGCGACGGCGCCCATCATGCCGGCTTTCAGCATTTCCCCGCGCGCCTTCAAATCCGCGGCATTCTCGACTGCGGTTTGCAGCGATCGATGACAAAGGCGAACCCCTCCGAGCGCGATCGCGTCGGCCATCGGGTGATCACCCACCGAACAATAGGCCTCGATACAGTGAGTGAGAGCGTCCATTCCGGTCGCAGCCGTCATCATGGGCGGCATCGTTTGGGTCATCCCCGGGTCCAGGATCGCGACGTCGGGCAAGAGCAGCGGCGAGAAAATGACAGTCTTGCGGTTGGTGGTTTGGATCGTGACGACCCCGCTCCGACCGACTTCACTGCCAGTGCCGGCCGTCGTCGGAATCGCGACCATCGGTGGCAACGGGCCTACGATGTTTTCGCTTCCACCGATGGAGTCGTCGTATTGGGCCAGCGGCGCCGGGTGCGTGACGGCGAGCCGGACGAGCTTGGCAACATCGAGGACGCTCCCGCCGCCTACGCCGACGATGATGTCCGCCTTGAAGGTATCGTACGCACGTGCTGCGCCCAGCACTTCGGACTCGAGCGGGTTCGACGAGATGTCGAGGACCGTTTCGTGAGCGATTCCAGCCGCATCGAGGGCGCCACGAACCGGGGCGAGCAACCCTGCGGCCTCGATGCCCTCGTCGGCGACCAGGAGCGCGCGCTTTCCCGCGAGCTCGTGTACCTCGACGCCGCACTGCGTGGCTGCGCCTTCGCCAAAGACGATCCGCGTAGGGAAGCTCCACAAAACGAGATTTCGGGTCCCTGTCATTCTTTACTTACGCGCCTCCCCATTAGGGCGCGGATTGCGTCGTCGGGGCCGATGCGTCCGTTCGAGACCTCGACGAAGACCGAGGAGATCGGCGTTTCCAGTCCAAGCCGGCGGGCGTGCTCCATCAGATGCCGGGCGACTTCGATGCCCTCCACGTACTGGCCCGCCTGGGCGACTGCGTCTGCGAGGTTTCCCCCTTGCGCCATTGCGCGGCCCAATCGGGATTCGGCTCGCTCGTCACCAGCCACGGCTGCGATCAAGTCTCCGAGGCCGGCGAGCCCCATAAAGGTTTCCTCGTTGGCACCGAGTGTCTGACCGATTCGTGAGACCTCGACCATGCCGCGGGTCGCCAAGACCGCGAGCGTGCCTGGCTCGGCGCCGCTCGCTTGCGCGAACGCGAGCACCACCGTCAGAAAGCCGACCGTAGCGCTAGCCAGTTGCACGCCCACCACGTCTTTGGTGTCGTAGAGTCGGAGCTCGCCGCCGAGGGCTTCGCGAACCATCTCGGTCACCTCTGGAAACCCCGTTCCGAGGATCGCGCCGCTCGGTCGTCCTTCGGCAAGCGCATCGGCGACCAAGGGGCCCGCGAGCGCGCCAAGGCGACGCGCGGCCGTGTGCTCCCGAAGCACCGTCGTGATGGTTTTGAGCTCGGCGCCGATGAGGCCTCGACTGATGTGGACGATCAGATGTCGTCCATCGACGACCTTGCCGAGCTGATCCGCGAGGCTCGTTGCGTGCCGCGCAGGAGCCGCCAGGAAGATCAGCTCGCGATCCTTCATGTCGGCGACCGCCGTCGACGATCGGATCGGCTCAGGAAGCGAGCGTTTTTGGCGGCTCCACAAGACGACGTCGTGCCCGTGGCGCGCGCTCGCGCGGGCGATCGCTTGCCCGAACCCACCTGCGCCAACCACGCCGACCCGGAGGCTCATCGGTGAACCCCCAATGCTGCGATCTCGGAGGCGGCAAGCATCTGCTCGCTATCGGCGATTCGCTCGGCGAACGACACCAGCCTGTTCTGGTAGTAGAGGAGCAGCGACGGATCGCATAGCAGGACGCGATCGCCCTGGAGGCTGGCTGCTGTGGAGTCGTGGTAGCCGTCCCAAAATTTGAGACCCCGCTCCAGCAGTTGGTCTGGCGGATCTTCGCGCACGATGTCGCTGACCCGGACGTCGCCCTTCGATTCGAGCGCGACGAGCCTATCGCGTGCCTCGCCAAGGTCCTTGTGAATGACATTCCGATCGATGCTGATTTCGTTCCTGAGTCGGAGACGCGCGAAAAGGTCCATCCCCGGAGTCGCCTGCACGAGGTGCCGAAACAGAACGTGTCCCACCACCTGGGTGCTCATCAAGACGGTGTCCCGTTCGTACCGCTCTGCGAGCACCATTCCGAGATCTCGCGTGTATGCGGCGTCTCGAGCCACATCGACGACAGATGTGCCTCGGCTCTCTACGTACCCGCCAGGGTCGATCGTGTGGCCTGCGGGGCTGAGCGACGCTCCTTTGCCGTCGACGAGGTTTCCGAATGGGTCGATGGGCTCGCCAAACCGAATGATGCAAGCGCCCCGCATTCCGATCACCTTGCGGAAGAACGCGACCCAACGATCGATCCGGGAGAACTCGTCGTCTTCGATGATGTAGCGGGCTTTGCCTTCTTCGGTAAGCCAATCTCGGATGAGTGTCTCTGCTTCGAGCACTAGCGCGTAGTTGATCGTCGTCGGGACGAACCACACGGGACGATCCACGCGTCGCACGCGATTTGTCGTGAACGCCTCCACGGCGGAGCCGAGCAGGCCGAGCTTCAGACGCCGCTCGATCATTCCGGAGCGGCTTCGCGTGCCCGCGGGGAAGAAGAGCGAGTGATAGCCACGCTCGATCATCACTTGGGAGTAGAGCTTCAGCACTTCTTTGTAGAGCTGCACGCGAATACGGCGATCGACTCGATATGCGCCGAGATTGTGCATGAAGAAGCTGATGATCAGGTTCGTGAAGAGGTTCTTGCCGGCCCCGTAGACGACAGGCGGAAGTCCGCACACCTCGAGTGCTTGGGCGAGCACGATCGAGTCGAGATTCGACGAGTGGGTAGGAACGAAAACGAGGCTTCCTTCGGACTGAAGGTACTGCAGGTGGTCGATGTCACCCTGTACGCGTAGCACCCGAGTGAGTACCTCGGACTGGGGTGCGGTGAAGCTGCGTGTGAACCGCCGTGGCTCCATGACCCCTGCGACCAGTCGCGGCACGGCTTGGCGAGCGAAGCGGTACACGCGAGGATCGAAGTTGCCGGCTACGTCTCGCGCCATGTTGGCCACGATCGTGTGAAGCACGCGACGCTGCTCGGTGTCGTCCATCTTACCGATGCGCCGGATCATCGAACGCCAGTATCCGAGCCGATCCCTTGCTTCCTCGTCACGCTGGCTCTCGAGGCGTCGAATCTCGTGGAAGGCGGCATCGTTGAGGGCCATCTCGAGCCGGGTACGATCGGTCTCTTGTGCACTGCAGATTCGATTGACGACGTCCGACACGATGTCGTTGCGCTCGCTGTTGAACCAGAAGATCGAGGGATCGCTCGGGCGCGGAACGTACGGTTTGATGTGCGGCAGGCGAAGAGGGCGGTCTGAGAACAGGCGCTTCAGCATCGTTTACCTCGCTATGCGGACTCGAAGTATCGTCGGAGCTCCCATTCGCTCACGGACTTTCGATACTCCCGACACTCCCAATCCCTGGTGCGGACGTAGTGGTCGATGAAATCATCGCCAAGCACGTCGCGGGCGGCCTTGCTTTCCCGGAGCCGGTCGACTGCGGCTTCGAGTGTCGGCGGGAGGGCGAGCGACGGATCGATGTCGTGCGTTGCATCGCCCGAGGTCATGGGGGGTGGGGTGATTCCCTGCGCCACCCCGTGAAGCCCGGAGCCGAGGCAGCTCGCAATGGCTATGTAAGGATTGATGTCCGCGGCCGTTTGTCGGAACTCGATGCGGGCGGCGTGATCGCTCGGCCCTAGGATTACGCGGGCCCCGCAAGTGCGGTTTTCGATTCCCCAAGAAGCTGTGAGAGGCGCCCAGACGCCAGGCACGTAACGCTTGTAGCTGTTGACGAACGGCGAATAAAGGGCGGTGAGCTCGGGCGCCAAGGTGACCAAGCCGCCGAGATAGTGCAGGCCCGTTTCGCTCAGGGTGTCGCTCTCTGCCGCAGTGAAGAGATTGATCTGACCCCCCGCGTCCCAGAGGCTTTGGTGGAGGTGACCGCCCGACCCGGGCAGGTCGGGGTTCCATTTCGCCATGAAGGTGACCGTGTAGCCGTGGCGATCGCAGATCTGTTTGAGCGTAGTCTTGAAGAGCGCGGCTTTGTCAGCAGCAGCCACGACATCATCGTATTGCAGGGCGGCTTCCCATACTCCCGGACCTGTCTCCGTGTGGAGGGTCTCCACGTCGATATCGTAGGCTGCGCACGTATCCAAGATGTCGTCGACCAGGAGTTGATGCTGGCCTTCACGCAGCCAGGAGTAGCCGAACATGCCCGGGCTCAGGGGCTGCAAATCGCGAAACCCCTTCTCGTGGAGCGTGTCCGGAGTCTCCTGGAACACCCAAAACTCGAACTCGGCCGAGAGCTTGCTCCTGAAGCCGGCGTCGAGTGCCCGCTGGTTGATCGATTTGAGCAAGCCCCGAGGACAGGCCGGATGTTGCTGGCCGTCCTGTGTGTAGAAGTCGACCAAGAAGTGCGCAGTGTCCGGGGCGTACGGCAAGACGCGCATCGTGGACGCATCGATTTGGGCGAGCGCATCCGGGTAGCCGGTGTCCCAGCCGGTGACCTTGGCGTTGTCGTACAACTGGTCGTTGATGTCCCAGCCGAAGATCACATCGCAGAAGCCGAAGCCCTTCTCCAGCGCCGACCAAAACTTATCCAAGCTGATGTACTTGCCGCGAAGGACTCCGTCGATGTCGAACCCGCCAACTTTGACCTTCTTGATGCCCTTGTCGTTGAAGTCGCGCCGCAGCTGTTCGCTCACTGATCTCTCCTCGGGCCGGGAAGCATAGCCTGATCCGCTCCGAGAGCATTACCGCCTATTTAGACGGAATCCAGCGGTGAACCAACCCTAAACCCAACACGAATAGGACAGCGACCGATGCGTGGCCGAGAAGCACGTGCCCCGTGGTGTCGATGGCGCAGTGAGCCTTCAGCACGAAATTTCCTGCAAGCCCAGCGGCCGCCGCAGCGACCAAGCTGCCAAAGGCATTCCCTCGGTCGACCAATCGGAGCGACGCATAGACGGGGACGCCAAGCAGCAGTCCAAAGCCCATGCATGCGCCTGCCATCATGCCGCTGCCGTGCTCGTGCGTGGCCGCGTACGCGCCTGCACCCGGCCAAAAGGCGGCGAGGACCGTGGCGCCAACCGCGACGCCCACGAGGCACGCGATCTGCCAACGCGGGAGCTCCGGCCAATGTACGGGGCGCGTGACCATCATCATGGCAACGATCAGAAGAACGAAAAAGACGACGAGTGTCGCAATCCACTGCGGGTCGCGAACGGATTCGTCGACGAGCGCGAGGTTATACCAGCCCGCGACCCCCAGGATCGCGAACACGGCCAAGACGATGAGCCGTCGCACGGTCGTCGACCGACTTCGAAAAAACCCCACAATGGTCTTGTCGCTCTTGTCGCATTGACCTTTCACGTTGGCGAACATGCGATCGATGAGCTCGCCGTTTGCCGGCTGCTCGGCCGGATCCAGCTCGCGCAGACGATCGCCTAGGCCGGGGTCGGGGCCTGCTCCATCGCTGCTTCTAGTCATTCATCACCCCGTATTTCCGAAACCAGTAATTGTTTCAAAGTTGCGTATGCGCGATGTGCGCGAACGCGCACAGCACCCTCCGAAGTGCCCACAATTGTAGCGACCTCGGCGTAGGGGCGCTCCTGAAACCAGTGGAGCTCGATCACCTCCCGCTGGCTGGTCGGGAGCTTCTCGAGGGCCTCGTGGAGGAGCTTCGAGCGCTCCTGAATCTCGAGGGGCATGAACTCGGCTTCGGGTGCGGCTTGGGTGTCGACCTCCAACGAGGTCGTCTTCCGACGTTTCTTTCGCCGCCAGTGTTCGCGGACGAGATTCATGGCGATGGTCATGACCCATGGCCGAAGCTTCGAACCTCGACGGAAGTCGTTGCGGGCCCCGTGGAGTCGAAAGAACGTCTGCTGCACGATCTCCTCGGCCAGCTCGTCCGAACGCAGGTGCCGACGAGTCAACCGAAGGAGGATTGGCGCGTAGCGTTCGAACAGCAGTCGGAACGCCTCGTCGTTGCCTCCGATGTAGGCCTCCATCAGCTCTTCGTCGGTGGATTGCGGGTTTGGTGGGCTAGTCGACATGCTCTGTGGCGAGGATGAGGTCGTAGGAGGGAGCTTCTTGGTTAGCGCCCCTTTGCTGCTTCCACCAGTACCCGGAAAAGACCAGAGCGCCCAACAGGATGAGCAAAAGCGTGATTTGCACCCAATGGCGGGTCGCCTCCGAGCCCGCATCCTGAACGACGATCGGCGCTCTAGGTCTTGGCCTCGGCGCCGAGACGCTGAGCACGGTCCCCGTGCGATGGCTGCTGCTGACGTGGGCGGGGGGCAGCGAAGAAGCGAGTGTCGGGACGGGGATCAAGCCGATCCGCGACGACTCCATCCACGGCGCGATGTCCTGGGTCTTTGGGTTGAGCTTGGAGGATTCGACCTCGAGCCACTCGAGCGCTGCCAACAT
>JAPUKT010000274.1 GCA_027295555.1 Deltaproteobacteria bacterium | reverse complement strand
AACCCGGGTTACCCGGGTTGAGCAGAAAAGTCGGGCTCAAGCGATGAGGTTGAGGATCTTGTTGGGGACCCAGATGGTTTTGCGGAGGGTTTTGCCTTGCAGTTGGGCGGCGATGTTGGGGACTTCGCGGGCGGCGGCGAGAGCTTGGTCTTCGGTGGCGTCTTTGGGGAGCGTGATGCGTCCTCGGACCTTGCCATTGATTTGAACGGGGACTTCGACTTCGTCTTCTTCGCAAAGGGCCGGGTCGAAGCTGGGCCAGGGCTGAGCTTGGATGCTTGGTGTGTGGCCGAGGGTTTCCCAGAGCTCTTCGGCGAGGTGGGGGGCGAAGGGGTGCAGGAGCTTGGCGAGGACCTCGACGGCTTCGGCGGGGACAGGGTCCAGCTTGGTGAGCTCGTTCGAGAGCACCATCATCGCGCTGATCGCCGTGTTGAAGCGCATGGCCTCGATGTCTTCGGTCACCTTCCGAATCGTTCGATGCAGCAGTCGAGTGGTGACATCGTCGGGCTGAACCTTCGGATCCGCGCGTAGCGCGACCGCATACGCACGATCGAGGAATCGCCGGACTCCGGCGATCGACCTCGTGCTCCAGGGCTTGGCGGCCTCGAGCGGCCCCATGAACATCTCGTATATGCGCATCGCGTCTGCACCGAATTTACGGACGATGTCGTCGGGGTTGACGACATTGCCGCGCGACTTGCTCATCTTCTGGCCGCCCTCACCGAGGATCATTCCTTGGTGAATGAGCTTCGCAAACGGCTCCTTCACCGGCACGACGCCCGCATCGTAGAGCACCTTATGCCAGAAGCGCGCGTACAGCAGATGCAAGACCGCGTGCTCGGCGCCGCCTACGTACAGGTCCACCGGTAGCCAACGCTTCGCGGCTTCGCGGGAGCACAGCGCATCAGCGTTGTTCGGGTCGAGGAAGCGCAGGTAGTACCAACAAGACCCGGCCCATTGTGGCATGGTGTTGGTTTCCCGCGCGTACCATTGACCATCGCGCTCGAAGAACCTCCAGTCGACCGCCCGTGCCAACACGCCAGCGGGGTCTTCTCCGGGCTTGTAGTCATCGAGCTCCGGGAGTTGCAACGGGAGCTCGCCTTCCTCGACTGCGATGGACTGGTCGTAGCGAATCGTGAACTCCGCTCCGGCACGAGGGTCTCCGTCGGCTTCAACGGGAAAGTAGATCGGGATGGGCTCGCCCCAGTAGCGTTGCCGTGAGAAAATCCAGTCGCGAAGCTTGTACTCGACGCGCGCCGTTCCTTTACCCGCCGACTCGAGGTCCTCGGTCACGCGCTTCTTGAAGTCGGTGGTCGCAAGGCCGTCGTACTTGCCCGAGTTGACGGCGATGCCAGGCGCCACCAGCACCTCGGTAAGCGGCTCTTCGCTCGGCTGGCCGCTCTTACTCACGACTTCGATGATCGGAATGCCATGCGCTGTCGCGAACTCGAAGTCGCGCTCATCGTGTGCGGGCACCGCCATGATCGCGCCGGTGCCGTACCCCCACAAGACGTAGTCGGCGATGTAGATCGGCACCTCTTCCCCGTTGACCGGGTTGATCGCGAACCCACCGGTGAAAACGCCCGTCTTTTCCTTGCCGGCTTGGCGGTCGCGGTCGCTCTTGTTTCGGGCCTGCTCGACATACGCCTGGACCTCGGCCTTCCGCTCATCGGTCGTGATCACCTCGACCAGCGGATGTTCCGGAGCGAGGACCATGAACGTGGCACCGAAAAGCGTATCGGGTCGCGTGGTGAAGATGTTGATGACGGCATCGTGACCGGCAACGTCAAATTGCACTTCCGCGCCTTCGGAGCGGCCGATCCACTCTTGCTGCATGATGCGAGTGCTGCTCGGCCAGTCGACGAGGTCCAAGTCTTCGAGAAGTCGGTCGGCATACGCGGTGATCTTCAGCACCCACTGCCGAAGCGGGACACGCTCCACCGGATGCCCACCCCGCTCGCTCAATCCGTTGATGACCTCTTCGTTCGCCAGCACCGTCCCGAGCGCCGGACACCAGTTGACCGGTATCTCGCTCTGATAGGCAAGGCCACGCTCAAAAAGTTTGAGGAAGATCCATTGCGTCCATTTCACGTAGTCCGGAGACGTCGTGTCGATCTCACGATCCCAGTCGTAGCTGAAGCCGAGCATCTTCAGCTGGCGCCTGAAGATTTCGATGTTTTGGGTCGTGGTCTCTCGGGGATGTGTGCCGGTCAGGATGGCGTGCTGCTCGGCAGGCAACCCGAACGCGTCCCAGCCCATCGGATGCAGTACCGCATAGCCCTTGGCTCGACGATACCGCGCAACGATATCGGTCGCCGTGTACCCCTCGGGATGCCCAACGTGAAGCCCGGATCCAGACGGATACGGAAACATGTCGAGGATGTAGGTCTTGGGCTCGTCAGCCCCCTCCGGGGTCCGAAACGTATCGTGTTCGTCCCAGTAGGCCTGCCATTTGGGCTCGATCGCAGCCGGGTCGTAGCGCGTCAT
Source organism: Deltaproteobacteria bacterium (assembly GCA_027295555.1). Lineage (GTDB taxonomy): Bacteria > Myxococcota_A > Polyangia > Polyangiales > Houyiibacteriaceae > SG8-38. The sequence continues at coordinate 3,779 of JAPUKT010000274.1, read as the reverse complement.
CGCGCCTGCCATAGCATGCTAGCGAGTCGATCGCTCGATCGCCGTCCAACGAAAGGGAGACGACAAGTGCCCCCAGTAACCCTTTGGAAAATCAGGCAGGCTCTCGATGCCGATCTCCGCGGGCGGCCGGCGGTCATCTGGCAGGAAGCGCGATCGGAACACAATATCCCACCAGATAATGTTCGCGCCGTAGTTCGTGTTCGCCTCTTCGACGTTCTTGGAGTGATGCCACCGGTGAAGCTCCGCCATGCTGAAGAACCAGTTGAATGGACCGAGGCGGATGTCAACGTTGCAATGCTGGAACATCCCGTGGATCACGGTGTAGAGCGCGTGAAGAGCGATCACGCCCGTGTTCGCGCCTAGCAGAATCAACGGCGTCACCGACAAGAAATATTGCGCGAACAAGTCGAGCGGATGAAACCGCCCCGCGTTCAGCCAGTACAGTCGCGGCGCACTGTGATGAGCCGCGTGGAAGCGCCACAGAAAGGGATTCTCGTGCATCAGGCGATGAATCCAGTACGTGCCAACCTCTCCTATCACGAGGGCGAGCAGTAACTGTGCGATCATCGGCCACCCGGTCGGCCAAAGGGTCGCCCCGAGCGTCTCTGAGAGCCACGACGCGCCCACGGTGAACCCTCCCACGAACGCAACTGTGTACACCTGCGGAATTGTGGCGTTGACCAGGTTGTGGATGAGGTCAGTGCGGATGTCACCTCGGCCTCGAAGCCACTCCTTTCGGTACGGGTGCAGCCGTTCGAGCACCAGCAGCGCGACGACGACGGCGCCGGTCAAAGCCGTCGCGGTCAAGACCGGATCCCAACCCTTCGAGATCCCGTAGAGCGCCACCCCCATCGCCCCACCGAACACCATCGGAAAGCTGCCGTAGGTGAGTGCGTCGTCGATGAGCTTGGGCTTGGGCATCGGGGCCTCCGTCACCTCTACGTGATCGAAAAGCCTCCGTCGACCAGGACCGTTTGCCCCGTGATGAAACGCGCAGCCGAGCTGGCCAAGAAGAGAATCACTGGCGCAATGTCCTCCGGTGTCCCCCAGCGCGCCATCGGAGTGCGGTCGATGAACGGCTTCTCGAGCGCGTCCACGCCCTTCATCAACGCGGTCATGTTGCTTTCGATCAAACCAGGCGCCACCGCATTGACGCGAATGCCCTCGCCCGCCCACGTGGCGGCGAGGTTCTTGGTCATCTGCACCGTGGCCGCTTTGGCTGCCGCATAGCCGGGCACGATAGGCACGGCGAAGAACGCCCCCATCGAGGCCATATTGATTACGCTGCCACCGCCTTCGAGAGCGCTGGCGGCGAGCTTGTCCTTGCATCCAACGGCAAGTCGATAGCCCCCGAACAAGTTGATCGCCACCGATTCTTCGAACACGTCGGGCACGGCTTCGTGCTTGCCGCCAGGGAAGTTCCCCCCGGCGTTGTTGACCAACACGTCCAGCCGGTCGAACGAATCGTCCAACACGTCGCTCGCCTCTTTGTCGGTGAGCTGGAGCTGCCGATATTCGTAGCCCGACAGATCCCGGTCGTACTCGCTTGCCGAGACGCGCGTACCGGTGATCACGACGTCCGCGCCCGCGGCTGCAAAGCCTCTTGCGATCGCCGCGCCGATCCCGTTCGAACCGCCCGTCACCAGAACCCGGGACCCTGAAAAATCGAAGCTCGTTTCGTTGCTCACGATGCCCCCTCATCGATGTCGATCATCACTTTGCCACCCATGTTCGGGTCACTGGCGACCTCGAGCGCTTCACTGAAGCGGTCGAGCGGAAACCGATGCGTAATCATCGGCGAAAGGTCCCACCGACCCAATAACGCGAGGGTGTCCGTATAGTCGTCCGGATACTCCATGGCCCCGCGGATGGTGAGCTGTTTCATCATCACCAAGAGAAAGCTGACATTCACCGACTGCTCGTGCAGCGCGACAACCATCAGGCGCGCTTTGGGCTTCGCGTTTTGGATCACGTCGGTGATCACCTTCGGCGCACCCGTCGCTTCGATGTACATGTCGGAGCCGACCATCGGCATTCCCATCAACGGCGCTTCCCCGTGAAGCTCTCGGAGCTCAGCCCAAGGATCACTATTGGACGCGTCGATCGTCTCTCTTGCCCCGAGCTCCTTCGCGAGCTCGAGTCGCCGTGCCGACAGATCGATCGCAACCACGTCGGAGACCCCTCGATCGCGCAGTGTCGCGATGACCGCCAAGCCGATGGGACCAGCGCCGAAGACGACGACCTTGTCGTCCGGCGTGACGTCGGCCCGGTTCACCGCATTCATCCCTACGCCGAGCGGCTCCGCCAAAGCGGCCAAGTGCATGGGCAGCTCGTCGGGGATGGGGAACAGACAGCCACCGTCCGCCGCGTTCCTCACCAGCAGACGGGGGGCGAACCCACCCTCGTCGCCTCCGTTGCCGATCATGTTGCCGCCGGCCGTCGGGTTGAGCACGACTCGCATACCCGGCTCGAGGCCAGTGACCTCGGCCCCAACGCTTTCGATGACACCCGAAAGCTCGTGCCCGAGCGCCATCGGTCGGCGCATACCACCCATGCGCACGTAGCGAACGTCCGTGCCGCATATTCCGCACGAGGCGACGCGCACGACCGCATCGCGAGGCCCCGCTTCGGGAACATCGATTTCGTCGAGCACGACCTTGCCCGGCCCATGAATGTTGACCTGCTTCATCGCTCCTCCGCTCGGATCGGGAATCGTTCGTAGTAGAACGCGAAGCGCTCTCTCAACTCATTGGGGTCGACTCCAAAGTCCCCTTTGAGATCGTACAAGATGCGGCCGTGCTTGCCGCGTGGGTTCTCTTCCATGTACCGACCGAGTGAGGCGCGGGCGTCGGGCGTCATTTCGAGACCCGCCACATCGTAGATGCGCTTCACCATCGCGACATCGTCGGCCATGAACTCGTGGAACAGGACATCGATGCTCTGGGACTCCGGCAGCAGGTCGCGATCTCGCACGCACGCGCGCAGCAGTCGCTCGACTCGCTCACTCCAATAGGCAGCAACTGCGGGCGGATCGACCTTCGTACGTCGCATGCGATCCCCGTAGGTCAGCATCGTGATGGCCGACGCGACCACGGACACCGGGTCGCGATGGGTCAGCGCCACCGTCGCATCGGGAAACGTATCGATGAGCGGACCGAGCTGCTCCATGTGCTGAGGGGATTTCAAGATCCACCGGTCGGGTCCACGCAGCCACTGAAGCGCTTTCAGCACGTTCTTCATGTACTCGTAGTGCGGCCGCTGGTCGTGCGCGTAGTAGTAGTCACGCCACCTCGGGACGACCGCCAGCCACTCGGGAAGGAACGTCGTGAAGTCGAGCGCCTGGAGCTCGATCTCTTCATGCACGTGGTCGGGTGTCATGTCGTGCATGTTCTTCAGGAGCGGCGCGATCTGGCTGAACATCTGGTACTCGCTGGCCGCCTTCACGTACCGCGGGTCTTCTTCCTTCGGGCACGGCTCCTGATTCGCATCCGGGATCGGCTCGAGGCTCTCCCAATAGGGGAGCGACCGAAGCCGCTTGTCCGCAGCGATCAGGTTCAACAAGTGCGTCGTACCCGACCGCGGGAGGCCGACGACGATGATCGGCTTCGTGACCTCGACGTCGAGAATCTCAGGGTGACGCCTGATCAAATCGTGGAACTTCAATCGATTGGCCGCGTAGCGCACCATGTCACCAAACAGCCGTATGCGGCCCATTGGGCCGAGGTCGTCATCTTCGTCGGCCGCCTGCAACCACACGCCCAGGCGTTCGCGGAAGTCGT
>JAPUKT010000273.1 GCA_027295555.1 Deltaproteobacteria bacterium | reverse complement strand
CGAGGACGCCGCTCATCATCAGCGGGCCCGGAGAAATCGCGAGCGACAAGTATGAGCAGATCAACGAGGTCATCCCGAGGCTTCGCAAGGACGAGCACTACGATCTCGACGAGAAGAGCCACGCCGTCACGCTCACCGAAGAAGGGATGGAGCGCTCGCAAGAGCTGCTCAGCGCGCGCGGGCTCCTCGGCGGCGACACCGCGAACCTCTACGATCCGGTCAACCTCGAGACGCTGCACATTTTGCAGCAATGTCTACGCGCCCATGCGCTCTATCACCGCGACCAGCACTACATGGTTACCGGCGAGGGCAAGGTGATGATCATCGACGAGTTTACCGGGCGTGTTCTCGCAGGTAGGCGGTGGTCCGATGGCCTTCACCAGGCGGTGGAGGCCAAAGAGCGCGTCCCGATCGAAAGCGAAAACCTCACGCTCGCGACGATTTCGTTCCAGAACCTCTTCCGCCTCTACGAGAAACTCTCCGGCATGACGGGTACGGCCGACACCGAGGCGACGGAGTTCCACAACATCTACAAGCTCGATGTCGTCGTGATTCCGACCGACCAGCCGACCGTTCGCGCGGACCACGAAGATCTGATCTACAAAACCGAGCGCGAGAAATTCAAAGCGATCTGCGAGGATATTGAGGCTTCGCACAAGGCTGGCCAACCGGTGCTCGTCGGTACGACCAGCGTCGAAAAGTCCGACGCGGTTTCGCATTTTCTCGAGCGTCGGGGTGTGCCTCACAACGTGTTGAATGCGAAACAGCACGAGCGCGAGGCGTATGTCGTCGCACAGGCTGGTACTGCGGGCGCAGTGACCGTCGCGACGAACATGGCGGGCCGCGGTACCGACATCGTCCTCGGCGGCAACCCCGAGATGCTCGCCCGGATCGAGGTCCTCGAGAACGCGCCCGAAGACCTCCTTTCCGACCCCGAGCGCAGAGATGCCGCCATCGCGAAGGCCACGGATCATTTGGTTGCCAAGTGCAAGGAGGACGCGAAGCGCGTCAAAGAGGCGGGAGGCCTTCGGATCGTCGGCACCGAGCGGCACGAATCGAGGCGGATCGACAACCAGCTTCGTGGACGTTCGGGTCGCCAAGGCGATGCCGGTGCGTCGCGCTTTTTCCTCTCCCTCGAAGACGATCTGATGCGCATCTTCGCTGGCGAGCGCGTGCAAGCGATGATGGACCGCCTCGGGATGGAGGAAGACGTCCCGATCGAGCATCGGTGGGTGACACGGGCCGTCGAGAACGCGCAGAAGAAGGTCGAGGAGCGAAACTTCGACATGCGAAAGCACCTCCTCGAGTACGACGACGTCATGAATCAGCAGCGCAAGAGCATGTATGCGTTGCGCAAGCAGGTTCTTCGGGGCGAGTACCGCACCGTTCCGTCTGACGACGAGCGCAAGGCGGGTCTCGAGTCCGAGCCGCTCGTCGATGGCATTGACGTCGAGTTGCTGTCTCGAGTCGAGACGGTGCTCGAGAACATGGTGAAATTCCATGCGTTCCCGCTTCCAGAAGAAGGACTGACCCAAGACGACGTGCCCGCACACCGAAAGAGGGCGATCGAGTCCGAGCTGTCTTCGCTGACGGACCTTCGGGTGAAGCTCCTCGAGAGGGATATCTATCTCTGGTTCGGGTGTGTCGTGCCTCTCGAAGAGTTCCGGAACGACCCGTCGGGTGCCTACGAGCACGTCCGAGAAGCGGTCGGCATGTCTTTGACCGAGCAGAAAGAGCGCCTGCTCGACTTGGTCGACGAGATCATCGTCACCATGGCGGACCACGCGTGCCCGCCCGGAAAGCACGACGAAGACTGGGATCTGCCCGGGCTCGAGAGCGCATACAAAGAGCAGTTCAATCTTCCGGCCACCGGGATTGTCGAGATCACCGACCGCGAGGAGCTCCTCCAGAAGCTCTACAAGGACGCCGCGTCCGTGCAGGAGCGCAAAGAGCGGGAGTTCGGCACCGAGAACTTCCTACGCCTCTTCCGGGACTTGTATCTGCAAGAGATCGACAAGCAATGGATGGATCACCTGCAGGACATGGACCACCTTCGGGATGGCATTGGTCTTCGCGGATATGGTCAGCGCGATCCGAAGAAGGAATACAAGCGTGAGGGCTTCGACATGTACCTCGAGATGGTGCAGAGCGTGAAGTCGTCCGTTGCGCTCGGGATGTTCACCGTCGAACGAGCGCGCGAGGAAGACCTGCAGCGCCTCGAAGATCAGCGTCGCCGCGCGACCGAGAAGCGGCAACAGGGGATCCGCACGAGCCATCTGGGCGGAGACGAAGCCGGCGATGGCGGCGGCCAGCAGCAAGCCGGCCTCAGCCGTCGGGCGCGACGTGCGGCTGCTCGAAGAGGACGCCGCGCCGGTGGCGATCCAGCGGCGGCTCCTCCTCCGCCCGCCCAGACCGCGCAGTCGACCGTGAAGCGGGATCGGCCGAAGCTCGGTCGTAACGATCCCTGCTACTGCGGCAGCGGCAAGAAGTACAAGAACTGCCACTACCGAGAAGACCAAGCTGCGGCCTCGCCGCAATAGCGCGGATTTGCTAATAGGGGCGCGATGAGTCGACCGGTGAAGGGGTTTCGCTTCTCGAGCGTGCATGCGGGCATCAAGCCCAAAGGCGCGCTCGATCTAGGGCTTGTAGTCGCGGACGAGCCAGCGGTGGCGGCAGGGGTCTTTACCCAGAATCGCGTGCGAGCTGCCCCGGTCGTCATCAGTGAGCGTCGACTGAAAGCAGGGCTCTGTCAGGCGATTCTCGTCAACAGCGGCAATGCGAACGCATGCACCGGCAAACTAGGCCAAGAGACAGCCCTTACATTGACCCGCGCGACCGCGATCGCCCTCGGGACCGCAACCAAGTTGGTGGTTCCCGCATCGACTGGGGTCATCGGCGTTCAGCTTCCCCGCAAAACGATCGAGGCCGCCATCCCGTCCCTGGTGTCAGGCTTGTCGGCGGACGGCGCGGGCCCCTTTTCTCGCGCGATCATGACCACCGATCGCGGTCCCAAAATTGCCGAGGCGGAGGTCAAGATGGGTCGCACGAGCTGCCGCGTGCTCGGGATCGCCAAAGGCGCGGGAATGATTCACCCCAACATGGCGACCACGCTTGCATTCGTGACCACGGACGCGGCCGTCGGGCAACGCGCGCTTCAACGCTTCCTCGCTCAGGCGACCGAGCACACCTTCAATCGCGCGACGGTCGATGGAGATACCAGCACCAACGACTCGATCTACGCGCTGGCCTCGGGGGCGGCGACCGCTCGCACCATCGACGAAAACGGCACCGCCGGAAAACGGTTCGGCGCCGCGCTCGAGGAGGTTCTGGAGTCCCTCGCCAAGATGATCGTTGCCGATGGAGAAGGCGCAGAGCATCTGGTCCGGATCGAGGTCGGGGGCGCGCGAACCGATGCAGACGCGGTTCAGATCGCCCGCACGATCGCCTGCTCCCAATTGGTCAAAACCACGATCCACGGGTGTGACCCGAACTGGGGGCGGATTCTGGCGGCGGCGGGGCGCTCAGGAGCGCGTTTCAATCCTGATCACGTCTCGATACAGATCGGCAAGGTGGCGATCTTCCAGGAGGGTTGCCCAACAATGACTACAAAAACCGAGGCCAAAGCTGCGGCCACCATGAAGCGCCCGGAGTACGTCATCTCGGTTCGTGTCGGGAAGGGGCGCGGGCTTGGTCATTATTGGACCTGCGACCTCGGTCACGGGTACGTTCGGATCAACGCTGATTACCGGACGTAGCCCAAACGATGAAGCGCTATTCGATTTTCATTTGCGCCGTGCTGTTCGCGCTCCACGCGACCGCCGGTGCCGAAAAAGACGACAACGACGCGCCCATTCCTCCGGGTATAGCGGCGGTGGCTCCGAAGCCCAAGGCGGTTTGCCTGAAGGACAAGAAGCTCACCGTCGTCGCCAAGCAGCTGGCGGAGCTCCAACACATTCCGCCATCGCCGGAGCTGATCCGAACGGCGCGTGAAGCCGGAGTCGACGCGAACCCCGTGTATGCCAAGTTCGGGGTTGCCGGAGAGATCAAAAGCTTCAAGTCATGGCTCCGAGACCTCGATGAAACCGCCGACGCGCCCCTGATCTGTGGACGCGCGCGCGTAGGCGAGCGGGTGGTCTTGGTGGCCGCCGTGCGAGCGGGAAGCCTGTCGGTCAACGAGAAACAGGACCTTCACGCCGAGGTGATCGAGGACTTCCGCGATCCGTACCTCGTCGTGCGCGATTCCAAAGGGACGTCTCGGCGCATCGCAGTGGAAGGCGAGGGCTTCGGCGCCACCGTCACGCTGCCCCTCGAGTGGGGCCGCCCGCTCTTCGTGCAGCTCGTGGCGACCGGTCCGAACGGCCCGCGTCCCGTTGCCGAGCGGTGGGTTGGCAAGATTCCCCGAAACGAACCGACGCGGCGAGGCTCGCAGTCACCCGAAGCCTGGTTGATGCAGCTTCGGCGCGCGGCCGGTGCGCGGTCGCTGCGCTCGAACCGACTGTTGACGCGGGAAGCCACGAGCCACGCGCAGACCGTATGCGAGTCCGGAAAGCTCGGTCATGAGCTCGATCCCTGGGGCGATCCGGAAGCGCGCCTTCTCAAGCGGGGACTCCAAGCGAGAGTCGTGGGCGAAGCCGTGGCCCGAGCCCAAACCATGCGAGAAGCGCTTCGTGTGATCGAAGACAGCCCAAGTCATCGGATGACGGTGACCGATCCGCGGTTCACCGACGCGGGCTACGGCAAGGCCAAAGACGAAAAAGGCCGAACGTGTGCGGTGGTCTTGCTCGCGTCCTGGCCGCGTATGGTGCCCTGAGCTCAGGCGGAGCCTTCGCTGGTGCGATTGGCCGCGGCGTTGTACGCAACGACCAGGACCTGAGCCAGCGCGATACCGGCGACGACCGTGCCGACCGTGCCCGTGATGATGGCGGCTACCGTCGGCCCCTCGATGGCCGAGAGGGTGCCGGGAATCGGCCACCGCTGGATCGCGACCAGCAGTCCAATGTGAACGGTGTAGAGCGCCAACAAGGAGTAGGCCCACCAGTGCGCTCCCGCCCGCGTGCTGCTGTCCATGAAGGCCATCAGCGACAGCAGGGCCAGCAAGCCGAAGGCCATTTGGGTGGATGCGGGCCCCCACGACTGCCAATAACCCTCGAGCCTGACGAGGCTTTCATGGCCTCCTGAGAGGAAGAACCAGGCCCCAAGGGCGAGGACCCCGATGCTGACCGCGACGCGCGCCAGCCTCGTGCCTCGGTAGTACGCTCGAAAGAGCAGGCTCCCGCTGAGCAGAATCGTGGCCGTGGCGAGGATCATGCCTTCCGGGGCGATGCCTTGGAGCGCTTGCTGCCACAGGGCCACCCCCGTTGCCACGGCGCCGACCAAGAACAGCGACACCGCGCGCCCTCGGTATGACATTGGTGTCAGGGCGACCGTAAGCATGCCGATCAGCAAAGCAAGGGAGACGAACGCGAGTGGATGTGCTCCGCCGTTTACCAAGACGCCCACGATACCGGCGGCGCTAAGGCCCACGGTGAAGCGGCGAAGCGCCTTCTCGCCCGGGGCGCGTGGTCGCATCCGCTCCCGCAAAAGGTCGGAAGCGAGAATTGGCGGACCCGGAGGCACCGGAATGTCAGGCAGGCTCGTGTCTCGCTCTGCCATCGACGTGCTGGCCGATGCGGGCTCCGGTTCCTTGAAGGATTGGCGGTCGGTACTGTCGGTGCCGTCATTCTTCTTGCGGTGAAGCGGCAGGACGGTTGCGGGCTCACTGTGCTCTCGCTCACGGATCGTGGTGCGCGTCACGCCGGTTTCGTTCTTCTGGGTCGGAACCGGATCGGAGATCGCAATCACGGCGGCGGCCTGCGCGGCAGCGGCCGGAGGTCGATCGAGCATTCCGCCCGGGGCTGTCGGCGCGCCTTGCACGCCGCTCGTCCCGGCCTCGCGTGCGACCGGCACGACCGGCTTTCCCCCAGGAACAGGCGCTCCACAGATGCCGCAAAAGGCGTCCGTTCGGAGCACATCACCATCACAGCTTTGGCACTTGGGCATCGTGTTCCAGCCAGGCCGGTGCTCAGATCATACGCATGAGAGTACCCCTACTTCAACCGGCGCAGTAGGGCGATGTAAGCGCGAGAGGCCAGGCGTCGCACGCATTGGCACGCGGCAACAATCTCGCCGATGCCATGACAAAAATGTCCTACCGATAGTACTGTCAGTGGGAAAAACCTTAGACTTTTCGGCAGCTGACAAGTTGGCACCGCGATTGCATTGCCCCAGTCGCTTGCTTAAGACCCACGCCGCGCTTCTTTCCAGCTTGCCCGGCATCTGCGCGGCATGGGTCGCCTTTAAAATCAGAATCTTAGCTTACTTGTCCTAGCTTTTTCTATTGTAGCATCGTTTCTTTCGTTTGGAATGGGTCACGGGAATGGGTCACCGAATGGTGGCCCATTTGTCTTTAAATTCACTGATTTCGCGTTCGTACCAAAAAAACGGCCCGCCGTGTGGGGCGGGCCGCTTAATGCGGGACGATGGGAGAGTAAGAGGAGGGGTAAAGGAGGTCGGTGGCTATTGACGCACGTCCTCTATGGCGTCTTTCGTCCAAAGCTTTTCTTTCTTGAGGCGATGGAGCTCCATCTCTTCGCCCGGTGTGAGACTGAGGCGACCGTCGAGATCTGCGACGCGCTCGGCGAGCTCGGCATGCTTCTTTTCGAGGCGCGATACTTCGCGCTCTGGCGGGATGGTTCGAGCATGGTGCTTGGACATGTCACCTCCGGTGGTGCTTCGTGGGTTCACAAGCCAACCAAGCTCTCCGGGCTGCGAGCAACCCGTTCGTACATCCTACGGATCTGGCCAGTAATGATCAATCCCATTTTAGGGGGGTTTGTAGGCGTTTCGTCGCCGCCTTGTGTGGGCTTCTTCAGGATGAATACTAAGCCCCCAGGAGCGTTCAAAACATCATATGACCTCGAGAGTTGGGGCGATAGGTCTGGTTTTGCTCGTGCTGGCGTTGGTTGGGAGCGCTGGAGCAGAAGCGCGCGAAACTTTGGATGCGGCGGGCGTCGTACGCCTCGTACAGACGTTCTACGACCAAACCAAGACCCTTCAGGCGGACTTTAAACAGACCCGGTACACGCGCCTCTACGATCGCTACGATCGCGCAGAAGGCAAAGTGGTCTTCAAAAAGCCGGGCAAGATGCGTTGGGACTACGATCAGCCTAACGGGCAAGTCTTCGTGACGCAGGGCGACAGGCTTCTCATTTATCAGCCCCCCGAAAAAGGTGAGAAGGGCGGCCAGTTGATCGAGCGTGCCCTGGGCGAGGATCAGCTGCCCGCCGCGTTTTCGTTTCTGACCGGGGGCGGCAACCTGGAAAAAGACTTCGACGTGCGATTGCTCGAGCACGACAACGAGAAGTTCCAGGACGGCCACGTGCTACAGCTCATTCCGCGCAAACCGAGCCCGAGCTACGAACAGCTCGTCTTCTACGTGCGTGTGCTCCAGACCGGTGGCAAGCGCGCCGGTGTCGTTCAGCGGGTGTTGATAATCGACTCTGCCGGCAATCGAAACCGCTTCGACTTCTCGAAGATCAAGTTCAACCGAGAAATACCCGACAAGCGCTTCACATTCCGCGCTCCCAAGGGAACTCACAGGGTTAATCCTTAGCTGGGGGCTGTCCCCTTCGACTTCGTCTGACGAGTAGTCACAAGTTCTCGGATCATTTCGATCGTCTACGTGTCTGTGTCCCAGGGAAGCTGCGATCGGAGCGCTCGCTCAGGGGTCAGCGGCCGGCACGAAGCTCAGCCTCCCGGCACCTCATCCGTTCGCACGAGCCCGTAGCGCTTCCAGCCTGTGCTCGCGAGCCAAGTGCGGGGCTCGGCACAGGGCGGCGGGCCGGTCGCCCGATAGACGTGGCCCACCGGTTCACCCGAGCCAAACGGATCGACCCAGGTCGGAGCCGGCTGCGCCCGACCGAGCTTTCGAAGATGGCGTCGGCGG
>JAPUKT010000272.1 GCA_027295555.1 Deltaproteobacteria bacterium | reverse complement strand
CTGAAGCGCGGGGTACACCTCCGGCACCCCGAGACGAACCCCATTGGCGCCGACGACCTTCAAGAACTCCGTGAAGATCAAATCGTCTTTCCAGGCCCAGGGTCGCAGCCTCTTGAGGTCGGAAGGACGTTCGAACTTCTCCATCGAAAAGAGGCGCGTCTTGCCGACATCGCCCCAGCCGAGAAGCTTGTAGCCTTCCTGGTCGAACATCTCTTCGAACTGGGCATTGAGCTCCTCGCGCACCCGGTCGAGTTGGTCGTACTCGGTGATCACCCCGGGCAGCGCCAATACCAAAATCGGCCGCACCACCATGCCCAGACCCGTCGTGGTGACCGCCGCGCCGTCCATCTGGCCTGCGCGCATCTTTCGGACGAAGTCGCGCTCATCCCCTTGGCTCCCACCAGTATAGAACCGGAGCTTCAACGTGTTGTTGGTTAGCTTTTGCAGCGACGAGTTCCACGCGTTGAATACCCTCATCCAAGAGGAGCCGCTCGGTGCCAAAGTGGCTATTCGAAGCTCGGTGGCGCCCTCCGCATCCGCGGATTCGACAACCCCTCCCGGAACTACAGACGCGAGAAACGCGAGGGCAAGGGCCATCAGAGTTAGTGCAAATCTGTGTTTCATCTCTGCCTCGCTCAAGCCGGAACGGCACCCGCGGGGGCGACCCCCCATCGATCACGACGGGCCAAGGAGCCGAAGATTCACTTCGATCGAGCGCCTAGTCAACGAAAACCGTTGGGTTTTTCGCCAACGACCATTTAGTGCCTGAGATCACTAGAAAAGTTGGTCGGCATAGGCGGTGTAGAGCTCTGCACGCTCTCTTGCCATGCGATTGGCCAGGCGGGCTTCGGGAAGCACATCACCAGCTTCGAGGACTTCGGCGATGAGCTCGTCGAACAACGTGCGATTCCCGGTCTGCACGGCGTAGTACCGGGCCATGCTGACCTGGGTCATCAAGGCGCGCCGCTCGGTCGAATCGAGAGCCTTCTCGAAATAGGCCTTCGCGGCGTCCAGATCGGCCGCCATTTCTGACGCGGTGACGATGCCCATGAAGAGATAGCCCGCAGCGTGGTAGTAGTCCGGGTCGAGCGCGATCGAGCGTTCTACGACGGCCTTGGCGTACGGAAGGTCAGCCACGGCGACCATGTCGTCCTTGGCGGTGTTGACATAGGCGCCCCAGGCCTGGCCAGCCCAAAGGAGCAACGGCGCATCGCTCTTTTCGACGAACGACTCCTCGAGCCATGCCTGGAGCTCTTCCACGCTCCCTCGGGTCGCGTCGTAGACCCCGGGATGCAGAAGACTGATCCGATGCATCGTCAGGTCTTTGGAGCGCAAGTACATGATGCGCGCCCGCCGCCTTTGTGCGTCTGCCTCGTCGTACTTCCCCTCGAACTCGAGCGCCTCGACATCGACATCGATCCACCCGTAGGCATAGCCGAAGTACGCCTGTGAGAGCTGAGCCAGCAACGCGTCGTTATCGGGTGCAATGCGGAGTATGCCCTCGAGCTGGACGATGGTGGCAGGGAGAGCCTCCCCCGCGAGGTCGTAATCCCAGTATTCTTCGAACGCCGGGGCCGCACGCTCGAACAGACCGGCGGTCGATTCGGCGGTAAGCTTGGTGATGTCGCAGCCCGCGGCGCCGAGCACCAGGATACAGGCAGCGGTGAGCGCCCACCTAGAGCGGCCAGACAACTGATCTTCGTACATGCCAACAGGTGTACGAAAAACTGGGTGAAATTGTCAATCGAGATCGTCGTGGTCCCGATCGCTTGACGACCCCGGCTGAGGACTACAGGGTTAGAAAATGCTTAGATTCAGAGTGCTCTTGGGGTGGAGCGCGGTGCTGCTCGCCACCCTAATTACAGCCAGCTCCGCCCATGGGTCCATCGTTCAGGCCCTCGACCTGTCCGAGCTCGTAGCGCAGTCCGATAGGATCGTCGTCGGGCGGGTCGTCCTCGCGGAGGTGTTTCAGCGTGGCGACGGCAGCATCACCACTTGGTATCGCGTCGAGGTCGAGCGTGAGCTGCGGAGCGACGCCCCGACCAGGGACGAAGAGCCCGAGGTAATCGTCCAGGTGCTCGGAGGGCAGATCGGCGACCTCGGCATGCGCGTCGAAGGCGAGCCGAGGTTCTCTGTCGGTGAACGCGCGGTCATCTTCATGAGAGAGGGCAACCAGCTCGCATTCCGACCGGTAGGAATGGCGCAAGGCGTGATGCGCATTCGGATGGACGAAGGAGCCGAGACCGTCTTCCAAAGCCGTGAAGGTTTGCTCCTGGTGCGGCGCGGCCCAGACGGGCTGCTGAAGCGGAGCCCCGGCGCACTTCCGCGAAAGGAGCGACTGGACGCGTTCCTCGATCGAGTAAGCACGATCGTGCGACAGCAAGGGGGTGCGACCCATGAGTAGTCGTGTTCTCCTCGCGCTCGCGATCGGGCTGATGTTGGTTGCGGCACTGACGGCCGACCGCGCTTCGGCGTTTTGCCGAATGACCACCGACGGCAGCGCGCAAGTTGGCGCAGAGCCCTGCGTCGAGCGCGGCGAGTTTCTCGAGTGGCCCGTTGCATGCCTTTCGTACGCGATCGATGAGCGCGGCAGCAGCTGGATGGATTTCAGCGACGTCCAGGTGGCGATCGATAGCTCCTTCGCGACGTGGGAGAACCAGACCTGCGACGGAGAGCCGGTCGACTTGATCTTCAAGCCACTGAACTCGTCGACGTGCCAGCGGGCAGAGTTCCGAATGTCGGGCAACGTCAACACGATCGCGTTCCTCGATCCCTGGGAGGATCAATGCGCGACCGAGTACTCGCCGAACGCGTTCGCCGTCACCATCGTCTGGCACAACACCTCGACCGGTGAGATTTTCGACGCCGACATGATGATCAACGAGGACCTAGGCCCTTACGCGCGCTGCCTGGACTCGGGATGCGAGCCGAGCACGCCAGGCAATCGGGGGCCAGCAGACTTGCAGAGCATTGTGACCCACGAAGTCGGGCACTTCATCGGTATCGGCCACTCGGACGTCGATGGCGCCACCATGTTTGCGTCTTCGGAGCGCAACGGTGTGTCGAAGCGAACGCTTGCCCAAGACGACATCGAGGCCGTGTGCGAGATCTATCCTCCGGGCAATCTCGATACGTCGTGCAACCCCAATGTCGTCGGAGGATTGGACCTCGACTGCGAGGACGACGGTCCCCCGAACTGCGAGCCGACGCAGCTCCCCTCGAGCGGCGGCTGCTCAGCCTGTGAGGTCAGCCCTCGGGAGACCCCTTGGGGAGCGCTTCTTCTCGCCTTGCTGGCGCTCACGGTGTTGCGGCGACGCCCGTCCCAGCGCGACGCACGATCCTGAACTGAACCCGACGATTACGAGCGCGGCTACGCGTCGTGATGTTGGGCATGATCGGACGGGTCGAACCGT
>JAPUKT010000271.1 GCA_027295555.1 Deltaproteobacteria bacterium | reverse complement strand
GATGTGCTCGATCGTGCTTTCGTCGTTCGCGATCGTGAGGTACTTGTCGAGTTGATCTTGCTAGTCGCAGATGACGATCTTCGCCTGCGCATTGTCGATGATGTACGCCACCTGGTCTGTCAGGAGCGTCGTGTACATCGGCGCTGGGATCCCCTGTGCGGCGTTGATCCCGTGCTGACACAGTAGCCAATCTGGCCGGTTCTTGCCGACGATGCCGACGCAGTCCCCGGGCTCCAGCCCGAGCGACATCAAGCCTTTGCCGACGCGCCGAGCGTTGCTCCAGACCTCCGACCAAGTCGTGCTGTCCCACGTGCCGTCGTCGTTAAGGTCGTGCAGCGCGTCCGCGCTTCCTTTCGTAGTTCCCCAGTGCTCGATCTTCGAGAGCATCGTTCCTTCAAGGGTCATGGCGCCTCCGGATGGACCCCAGACCCTACACGATCCACCCGCCCCGTCGGAAGCCTCCCCGTCGAGCTAATTCCCGGTTTCCAACCCTTTAGGAGCACTAGACCCGTCCCCGAGGTGAACAATTACGTATGGACCTGAGGCCGGGGCATTCAAAATACCGAGCTAGTCTCGCCACCGAGTCTTCGAGCCCGCGCCGACGAGCCCAAGGTCGAGGAGCACGGCCACGACGACGACGACCAGGTACATCCCGTCGACGGAGCCGTTGCTGTTCATGGCGAACGCGTACGCAAGCGTCGTCAGGGGCATGAAGAAAAAACCGAGGAGTGGCCACAAGATCGTTTCGTACGCACGCCCTATGTAGTCACTGAACAGGACTACCAAAACAATCGCGAAACGTGGGGTCGCCAGCGCAAGGCAGCCTACGAGTATCGGCATGTGAGACCGCGGGCTATTTCTGATTGCCGAAATTCCGGATCACGGCGACGAGCGCGTCCACCACTTGCGGCTTGTCGACGAGATCGGGATTCGGAGGCATGAGCGGGCTGAGACCGACTGCGCCCCCGCCCTCGACGATGATCTGCTTGAGATGCTCGTCGGTCACCGACTTCTGCCACTCGGCGGACGTGTAGTTGCGGGGCTTCGGGTTGAGGGCAGCGGAGCCGGGCCCATCGCCCTTGCCGGTGGCGCCATGGCAGGTCAGGCAGCGCGCTTGAAAGATCTCCTGCGCTTCGACGGCGGGATCTTTGGCGGCCACTGGTTCGGAGGGAGCCGCTTCCGGCTCGGCTTTCGCGGGCTCCTCTTTGGGCTCGGCGGGGGCTGCCTCTTTGGAAGTGCAACCAAAGGCCACGAGGCACGCGACCATCGCGACGATGTAGATCCCTTCTTGACGCATAGGCTCTCCTCTGAGAGTGCCTATAGCCTTCTTTCACGCAGGTTCCAACGTCAGCCCGAGCTCGAACGCGCGCCGCGCGGGATCGGAAAAGTCGTACGCCACGACCAATCGCGGGATGAGCGACATAAGTTATTTACCACCTTTCTTGTCTTTTCGCCGTTCACGCACGACCAGCACGGGGCACGGAGCGTGACGCACTACCTTTTCCGCGACGCTTCCAAGAAACGCCCGGGACAACCCGCTTCGGCCGTGAGACCCCAAAATCAGAAGATCAGCGCCCTCATCCTCGGCGATCTCACAAAGGGCCCGGCCAGCGGACGGATGCTGACACACACTCAGCTCGACCTCCGGAACGTCTCGGAGCAGCGACGCGGTCTTCCCGGTGAGCGTCTCCCGAATGGCCTTCTCGATCTCGACTCGAATGCTGCGCTCGAGGAGATCGGGGCGAGACCAAACGACCGGAGGCACGTTCGGCGTCGGATCGAACACGTGAGCGACCAACACTCGCGAACCGAACGTTCTGGCGTAGAGAGCCGCCGTTCGAAGGGCCTCGTCGGAAATGTCGGAAAAGTCGGTGCCGACGAGAATCATCTTAGGTTGATCCATGAGCTTACCCTCCGTGTATCATCCTGCTAAACCTTCTGGCGTAGTCTTTGCACAAACTCGAGATGCAGATCAACCAAATCCTCGTCCCCACCGACTTTTCCGATAATGCCGAGCTCGCGGTCAACTATGCGATCGCGCTCGCCAAACGATGCTCGGCGAAGCTTCACCTGTTGCACACGCCGGTGGTTCCCGCGTATCTGCTGATGGATCTCTCGTACAGCCCGGGTCCGGAGGCGGTTACCCGCATCCTCAACGACGCGCAAGATGCACTCGAACAACAATCCCAGGCAATCACGGCGGCCGGCGTGGAGCACTTTACGGCCATCCGTGAGGGGACGGTCCACGAGGTCATTCGCGACTACGCCAAAGAACACGACGTCGACTTGATCGTCGTAGGCACGCATGGTCGGAGCGGCGTTTCGAGGCTCATGTACGGAAGCATCACCGAGCGCGTGCTCAAGACCGCACACACACCGATCATCGTCGTTCCGCCCAAGGGTGGCCGCGTCCCAAGCTCGATCGTCATTGCCTACGATTTTTCGGCGCCGGCCAAACACGCAGCCGAGGTCGCACGCGCGATCCATGGCGTGTGCCACGGGCCGCTCCACCTCGTTCACGGCTACCTCGACGTCTGGGGCGAGTACACGGATCGTGGAGCCGTCGTGGGTGAGGCCGCGGAGAAGCGTCGTCAGGCTCTGCACCTGGGGCTCGAAGGAATGCTGAAGGACGATGCCAAAGAGCTCTTTTCCATCGACGCCCAAGCCATCCAAACACACTTGGTCACCGGGGATCCTGCTGCGGGGATTCTCAAGGTCGCAGACGAGGTAGGGGCAACCTTGATCTGCGCGGGCACGACCGGAAAGAGCGGCATCGAGCGCCTCCTCATCGGTAGCGTCGCGCGGCGGCTGCTCCACGACAGTGAGGTTCCCCTGCTTCTGACCCACCACGACGGGTGAGCGGCCCATCTTGAATAAACGCCTCTAAAGAGCATCATAGGCGAATCATGGCCGGGTGGATCGTGTTACTGGGCCTGTGGATTGCGGCGCTCAGCGGCTGCGAATGCGAACGGAAGAGCAACGCGGGGCTCGAGGACCTCTCCGCAACGAAGATCCCGGCGAATTTCGAACAGGTCATGGCCGATCATGCGAGACTCTCGATCGTCGCGAGGAACGCACTGATTCGAGGCGACCTCCCGGTGGCCCGGCAGTCGATGGCGAAGCTTGCGTTTTTCATGGAGCACGTGCCTTTCCCCGAACAAGGCAAGGAGTATGCGCGCATCACGAAAGAGCTCGCCGAACAGGTGCGCGAGGGCAGCGACCTCGAAGAGGCTTGCATGGCGTTCGCGCGTCTGTCCTACGCTTGCGGTCAGTGCCACCATGCGCTCGACCGGGGACCTCCGATCAAGCTCGACCCTGCTCCGCGTGGAGAGGACCTCGCGATGCACATGAGGCGTCACTACTGGGCGGTCGAACGAATGTGGGAGGCACTACTAAGCGATTCTCCCAAAACTTTCCAAAGGGCCGCGCGAACCTTGGCCGAGGCCCCACTTCATGGTCCACAAAAACCGGACACCGAAATTCCTCCGGAAGCGACTCGGTTGGCCTACGAGGTTCACGACCTCGCGTTCTCGGCCGCGGTCGAGGGAAACACCGCGGAAGACGACTACATGCCGGCGCCTGGAGAGCCACGTGAGGCCAAGCCTACGACTCGCGGTCAGGCGGAGATCTTCGGGCAACTCCTATTGGCATGCAGCCAGTGCCATACGTTGGTCGAGGTGACGCCAGCGCTGACGGACGAAGAACGCAAGGGGCCTTCACGGTGAGGTGGGCGGCACGCGTCTTGCTTGTGGTAACAGCGCTCGGCTCGCTAAGCGCATGCGGTAGCGGGCGAGTCCGAGTCGGCCAGGCAACCGAAATTCGACAGGAAGAGATGTACGAGCCCGCGACGAAGGTCGAGCCGCCCGAGGGCAACATCGATCGCCTCCCAGAGGCGTACCCTCTCCTCGAAGTCGATTTGGAACGCAAGAAGGAACCTTACGAACCCGACCCCGGCAACAAGCCGGAGTGACGCAGCTACGCCATCACCCTCGCGAAGTCCAAACCCCCGACGATCCCCATCACTCCGCGATCGTTTTCGATCAAGATTCGACGCACGTTCATCTCGAGGGCCTGCTCGGCGGCTCGGCCCATTCCGATGCCGGCCGGCAGGATCAGAATACGGACGTTCATCGCGTGCTCGACCGCGGTCTGCGGCGGCAACCGGCGCGACTTCAATGCGCAAGCTTGATCGAAGATGCCAACGGGGAAATCGCCTTCGACCACCACCAGGCCGTGCTTGTTCGATACGTCGAGGCGGTCCACGGCGAGCGCGATCGGGTCCTCGACTTTGAGCTTCACCACCGAGCCGGAGGCGATCTTGGCGATCGGTGTCTTGATTCGCTTCTCGCGAACTGCGCGCATCAGATCGCGGGTCGACACCACGCCCTCCAACTTACCGGAGCGCGTGATGAACACGCGATGGACGCGATTCCTCAGCATTGCCTTGGCGGCGGCTCCGAGCGGGTCCTCGGCTGAGACCTGAATGACCGGCGATTGCATGATTTCTTCGACGGGCCGGTCGGGCACTCGGAACGTCTGTC
The DNA here is from genome assembly GCA_027295555.1 of Deltaproteobacteria bacterium. Lineage (GTDB taxonomy): Bacteria > Myxococcota_A > Polyangia > Polyangiales > Houyiibacteriaceae > SG8-38. Next base: position 8,918 of record JAPUKT010000271.1, on the reverse strand, counting down.
TGTGGGTGTAGACCGCCGCGTGCAAGATGTCCGTTCGCGAGACGACCCCCTTCAGCTCACCCTCATCGTTGACGACACCGAGCGCGGATATCCCGTGTTCCAAGAATGAGTCATTGGCTGCAATAAGGCTCTCCCCAATTCGAATGGTCTCGACGGGGCTGGTCATGTACTCGGTCACGGGTATTTCAAAGTTCGCCATCTCTCTACCTAGTAGAACCAACGCATCTTCCATGCCAGGGTCTGGCGAGATCGCTCGGCATTTCCCGCGTTCGTGGAGTCCAGCAACGAATATTTCGCACCGTCCCCGGTCAAGTAAGGGTTAAGCTCGAGGCGTGCCGGTCACTCGTCGTCACCGCGGCCCACATCCGCAAGACGCAGACATGTTCTCGGAGGAGACCCAAGAGACGCTGCGAAAGGCAGTCCGTGACTTGAGCTGGCTCCGGACCCGCGGCTATGCGGAACCTTCAGCCATCAAGCTCGTAGGCGATCGCTATCAACTGCGCGCAAGGCAGAGAGTCGCCGTCGGCAGGTGCGCGTGTCCGGACGAGGCCATGGCCCAGCGCCAGTCGCGCCGAATGAAACCGCAAGCCGTCGAGGGCATGGCGCTCGAGCTGGATGGCCTGAACGTCCTGACGACGGTCGAGGTAGCTTTGGCTGGCGGCGTTCTGCTGCTGGGCCGCGACGGTTGCATGCGGGACATGGCGAGCTTTCACGGGAACTATCGCCTAGTCCAGGAGACCGAGCGCGCAGTCGAGATCCTGCTCGGCGTCCTCGATTCGATGCGACCGAGCGACGTACGCATCTACATCGACCGACCCGTTTCCAACTCTGGGCGCCTCGCCGACACCATACGGAAGGCGGCCAAGAGGCACCCCGTGAGCGTAGACGCCGTCCTGTCCAATCGAGTCGACGAAATACTCAAAATGTCTACCGTCGTCGTGGCAACGGCAGACAGCGCGATCCTGGACGCCTGTGGCCCGTGGATGAATCTCGCGCGCATCGCCGTAGAGCAACATCGGGCCGAGCTCGAGCGCTTCTGGCTGGTCGACTTGGCCTAGCGGAATGCCCAACGGGGCTAAGACTCGGCGATTTCCGCCGCGGCTTCAAGTCCGCCCCGCTCTCCGATCAATCTTCGCAGCTTGATGATCTTGGGCGGCTGATTGAAGGTCACCGCACCGACCAATCGGCCAGCCCGCCCATAGAGAGCAACGAACTTCTCTTCTTCGGCGGTTCCACCCGTGATGATCAGCTCGTCTGTGGCACGAGGGCGGCCCACACCCTGGATCTTGATGTCGAATTGGTCGGACCAGAACATCGGGACCGACTCGAAGGGCTTTGCCTCCCCTGGTCCGGCAAGAAGCGAAGCAGCCACATGGCGAGCCTGCTCGAACGCATTGGTCCAATGTTCGACGCGCATTCGTTCTTCGAAAAGAGGGTTGTACCAATTCGCAACATCGCCGGCCGCAAACACGCCAGGAACGCTCGACCTGCAAGTCGCGTCGCAACGAACTCCGTCGTCGAGCTCGATCCCGCTGCCTCCAAGCCACGACACGGCGGGTTCCACCCCGACGCCGACTACCACCAAATCGCAAGGAAGATCCGTGCCGTCGTCGAGCATCAGACCTTCGATGCGATCTTTCCCGAGAAAGGCGGTGACGCGTCGGCCACAATGCACCTCGACACCACGACGCTCATGCACTTGCTGGAGGATGTAACCGAGCCGCGATCCCAGGCTTTGGGCCAAGGGTGTGTGGAGCGCTTCGATCATGACGACTTCGAGCCCCAGCTGGCGGGCAGAGGCCGCGACCTCGGCCCCGATGAAGCCGGCCCCGATGACCGCCACACGCGAGGCTTTTTTCAGGGCGTCGCGAATCGTGAGCGCATCATCCAGGGTGCGCAGGGTGAAAAGCCCGGCAAGCTCGGGTTGATTCGGAAGCTTGCGGACTCGTCCGCCCGTCGCGATCGCGAGACCATCAAACCCGACCGACTCGCCTCCTTCAAGATGAACCTCGCGTGCAATGGTGTCGAGCGAGACCGCGCGGCGCCCCAACCGCAAGTCCAGCTCCAGCTCGTCGTAACTCTTTCGACGGAGCGCCAACCGATCGGGTTCCCACTCGCCGCGCAGCACTTCTTTGGAAAGAGGGGGCCGGTCGTAGGGCAGGTGCTCCTCATCGCCGATCAGGACGAGCTTGCCGTCGAAGCCTCCGCGCCGGAGAAACTCAGCCGTCCGGAGCCCCGCGAGGGAGGCCCCCACGATGGCAATCCGGCTCACCTCGCTCATCGATCGAAGCGGTCGCGCTTCTGGTTGCGGAGCGCAATCGCTTGCAAGATCAGTGTCCGGATGTCTCCAGCCGCTGCCTTCACGACCTTGAGAAACCCAGCCAACAGCGCCGCATGGTCACGAGGCACCTCGTCGAGATAAGACTCCCGGAGCCCAGAGCGAGATCCAGATGGACGACCTGGGTTCGACACCGACCGTGGCTCCGGAACCGGCGCCGTGACCGTCACAACGTCTGACATGAGCGCCGGTCGCGGGGCCCCCGCAGCCGACTTTTGCACCGCCCGAAGCTTGGCCGGTCGGGTGGTCCGCCTTGCCCCCGACGTGGCGGGCGCGCTGCTCGGTCGTTCGCGGGCCGGCTTCGCCTTCTTCGCGGCACCATTCGTCGCAGCATCATCGGTCGAGCCTTTGGCTGCCTTCGCCGGGCTTCTACTGGGTCGCTTCGAGGCGCTAGCCTTCGGCGCTCTGGTAGTCCGTTTCGGCGGAGACTTGCTCGGCCGCTTCGACGTCCGTTTCTTGGTGGTCTTCTTTGCTGCTCGCGTCTTCGTATGGGTTCGCTTCGTCGCCATGGCGCCTCCGGAACACCTTATCCGAAACCATGCGAAGGGCAAGCGGGCCGGAGGCCCTCTAGTGGTCGACGACGTACACGAACTCGAGGCGTTCGGGCTGCGCGGGCGGCTTGGCCGCTGCAGGAATCAGCCCAACTTCCTGATAACCCACGGCCTCGAGGACGCTGACCATGAGCGTGTCTCGCGTGGGCACTTGAGTAAAAAGATATTGAAGCGGCGTCCGCGCGGCGTGACAAATCGCGTGCGTTGCCAAAGTGCGCCCAAGCGAGCCGCTTTGCTGCCCGAGGCACGTGGTGACCTCCCCGGTGAGCCGCCGACGCGCCGGGTCGGAGCTACACGCGGCGAGCATCTCCCACCCGAGCACCGAACCGTGCCCGTTGTCCGCAATCCAAAATTGAAACACCTCATCCTGTGAAGAAAGCGCGCGTCGGAAGTAGTCACTCAGTCGGATCTCACTCGGAAGCCGACCATCCCAGTACTCGGAATGCTTCTCGCAGACTTGCAGCACACCCTCGAGATCGGTGACTCCACCCTGCCGGATTAAGATCCGACTCGCAGGCGCTATGGAGGGCCGCAACATCGGATCGTTACGTATATCCCCGGACGACAGAAGTAGGCAATCCCCTCATTGGGGACCCCCTAAAAGAGGCTGGCTCGCTACCCGACCGTCGGACAGGAGATCGGGTTCGAGGTGGCGTCGTTGCGCGCCATCGGGCGCGAGTGGCCCGCTTGCGCTCGGCGCCCGGGAAAGTAGAACTTGTTCCACCACGCCCGGTCGGGCCCGTCAGGATAGGAGCGAAGGAATGGCCATCGTCGAACCACTCTCTAAAACGCCCGAAGGGCGCCGCCGGCTCGGGATTCGAAGCCCTGCAACGCGCGAGAAGGTCGGGGAGATCGTCGTCAACCGCCGCGAAGATGTGGACGCCGCCATCGCGAAAGCGCGCGACGCGCAACGAGAGTGGGCACGCGTTCCCATTGCCGAGCGAGCGCGCATCGTCCGAAGCACGATCGACATTCTCGTCGAGAAGCGGGAGCAGGTCGTCGAGACCGTGATCAACGAGACGGGCAAGACGCGGCTCGAAGCCCTGATGATGGAGATCCTTCCGAGCTGTGACTGCCTCAACTTCTGGTCAGAGCGCGCAGTAAAGGAGCTCTCGGACGAGAAACGGAAGCTTCATGGCTACCTGCGACCCGTGAAGAAGCTGATCATGCACTATCGACCACTAGGCGTGGTCGGCGTCATCACACCCTGGAACGGCCCGTTCTCACTTGCGATCAACCCGACCGTTCAAGCGATCCTCGCGGGGAACGCGGTCATCCTCAAACCCTCGGAGATCGCTCCTTACTCGGGGGACTGGGCGATCAAGTTGTTGCGCGAGGCCGGTGTTCCCGAGGGCGTCGTGCAAACGGTTCACGGCGACGGCGAGACGGGCGCGGCTCTCGTCAACGGCGGCGTCCAGAAGATCTCGTTCACCGGAAGCGTCAGCACCGGCAAGAAGATCGCGGCTGCATGCGCTGAGCAACTCATCCCCTACTCGCTCGAGCTGGGCGGCAAGGACGCGATGATCGTATGCGCCGATGCGGACCTCGAACGAGCGGCGGGCGGAGCGGTCTTCAACTCGATGCTGAATTCAGGCCACGTCTGCATGGGTGTCGAGCGCATCTACGTCGTTGAGAGCGTAGCGGACGAGTTCGAAGAGCGCGTCGCGAATATCGTCAAGGAGCTGCGGTACGGCGCAGGAGGCGATATCGATGTCGGCTCGGTGTTCTGGGACCGTCAGCTCCCCATCATCGAGCGCCACGTGGAGGACGCAAAGGCCAAAGGCGCCGAGATCGTCGTGGGTGGCGAAGCCGATACGACCGATGGCTTGTTCTACAAGCCCACCTTCGTTCGCAACGTCGATCATACGATGGAGCTAATGCGGGAAGAGACGTTCGGACCGATCGTGTCCGTCATGCGGGTCAAAGACGAAGAGGAGGCCATCCGGCTGGCGAACGATTCTCACTACGGCCTGAGCGGAAGCGTCTGGACGAAAGACATTCAAAAAGGGATTGAGATCGCGAAACGCATGGAAACAGGTTCCGTCGTCATCAACGATGCATCGATGGCATACGGTGCACCCGAAGCGCCTTTCGGCGGGATGAAAGACAGCGGTGTCGGCCATGTCAACGGATTGGGCGCGCTTCGTAGCTACACCCATCAACAGCCGATCTTCATCAACCGGTGGGCGCAGAAGAAGGAGCGTGTGTGGTACCCGCATACGCCTAAAGCGATCGAAGAGATCGACGGCATGATTCGCATCGTCTACGGGACCGCGCTGAAGAAACTCGGCTTCTTTTCCTAGCGTCCATCGCCTCTCCGCACCCCTATGTTTCGTTGATGGAAGCGTCCACGGAGTAGCTTGGAGTCTCGACTGCCACGGCGTACGGCAGGGGCTCGATCGCGCGCCCACGCCGCCTAGCCCATGCGCGCGTAAACACCGCGCCCATGAGGAAGATCTGTGTGGTGTAGTAGATCCACAGGAGCAACACAATCAAGGATCCGGCAGCTCCGTACCAGGAGGCAGGGCTCGCGTACCCTAGGTATAGGCCGATCAGGAAAGAGCCCCCAACGACGAATAGAGACGTCACCGCGGCACCGACCCACACGTCTCGCCAGGAGATTATCGCGTCCGGCAACCATCGATAAACCAGCGAGATCAACAGCCAGAGGACCGCAAAGGCGCTTCCGAACCCGCCGAAGGTGAGCAAGTAGCCCGAGTTTCCCAAGAAGTGCGCCGCAGCAGTGGCGATCGCGTGAAGCAGGACCAGGACGACCAGAGACCCACCAAAGACGAGCACCATGGCGAAGGCAAGCATTCTCCGTTCGACGAAATGGAACCAGTCGGGGCGAGCATGAACCAAGGGCTTCGGACGAACGCCCCACATGTGATTGAGGGCCCGACGGAGCATGGAGAACAATCGGATCGACATGTACAGCATGAATACGCCGCCGATGATCGGCGCGGCCCAACTCTGCGCTTCGGAATTCATGTCGAACATCGCCTGTGCGAGGAAGTTCGCGAGGTCCGTGCCCAGGAACATCTCGAGCTGGGCGACCAGTTCCTGCTGGGCCGCGTCCTGCGGCAGCACCAAAGAGGCGATCAAGATCGTCAACACGCCGAGCGGCGCGAGGGCGAGCGACACGTAGAAGGCGATCGCTCCGGAGAGCAATCGCCCATCGTGCGACTGGAAGTAGCGCCAAGTCTCGATCAGCAGCGAGCCCATCCCGCCTCAGTATCGATAGTAGCTCGGTTTGAAGGGGCCCTCGGCAGAGATGCCCAGGTAGTCGGCCTGCGCCTGAGTGAGCTTGGTGAGCTTCGCACCCAATTGGCCAAGATGGAGTCGAGCGACCTTCTCGTCGAGCTTCTTCGATAGAACGTACACCTTGCCAGACTCGTAACGGTCGCGCTCGGTCCAGAGTGACACCTGCGCCAGCACCTGGTTCGTAAACGAGTTACTCATCACGAAGCTCGGGTGGCCGGTGGCGCAACCGAGGTTCACGAGCCGGCCTCGGGCGAGCACGATGATTCGCTTGCCGTCCGGGAAGGTGAAATGGTCGACCTGTGGCTTGATCTCTTCTTCCGCGATTTTGTTGGCAGGATCGGTGAGCCATCCCATTTGAATCTCGGAATCGAAGTGACCGATGTTGCAGAGAATCGCTTCGTTCTTCATCTGCTTCATGTGCTCACCGGTTACGACGTCGCTGCAGCCTGTAGCCGTGACGAAGATGTCAGCGATGGGCGCGGCCTCTTCCATCGTGACGACCTGATAACCTTCCATCGACGCCTGAAGCGCGCAGATGGGATCGACCTCGGTCACCAGCACGCGCGCGCCCGCACGCCCGACTGCCTGGACGCAGCCCTTTCCGACATCGCCGTAGCCGGCCACGACGACCACCTTGCCCGCGATCATCACATCGGTTGCGCGCTTGATGCCGTCGACCAATGACTCGCGGCAACCGTAGAGATTGTCGAACTTCGACTTGGTCACCGAGTCGTTCACATTGATCGCCGGGCACTTCAGTGTGCCATCCCGCTCCATGTCATAGAGGCGATGGACCCCGGTGGTCGTCTCTTCGGAAAGACCGAGGACCCGGTCCGGCCCCTCGAACAGCTCGGAATACTGCTGATGCGCGACGGCGGTGAGGTCTCCGCCGTCGTCGAGCAAGAGGTTCGGCGCTTTGCCGCCCTCGAATGCGCGGAGCTGTTGGTGGATGCACCAGTCGTATTCCTCTTCGGTCTCGCCTTTCCAAGCGAAGACCGGCACGCCGGTGACCGCGATCGCCGCAGCAGCGTGATCTTGGGTCGAGAAGATGTTGCAGCTGGTCCACGTCACCTCGGCTCCGAGCTCGGTCAGCGTCTCGATCAACACCGCTGTTTGAATGGTCATGTGCAAACAACCGGCAATGCGCGCGCCCGCAAGAGGCTTCTGCGCGCCGTATTCGCGGCGAAGCGCCATCAAGCCGGGCATCTCGTGCTCGGCAATAGCGATCTCCTTGCGCCCCCACTCTGCCAACGCGAGGTCGGCAACCTTATGCTTCAGATCTGGATTCGGGCTCATGATGGTGTTGTCTCCTGGTTCGGATCGCGCTGCGCAGCGAGCACCTGCCATTGCAAGTGGGCATCGGGGCCTGGCCCGTACCTCGCTGCGGGAATTACAAAAACTTCCGAATTGATCAACCCGGCCGATTTGGCGAAGCCGGTGAGCTCATCCGGACCGAAGCCGAGCCACAGGTCGGCCTGGCGATCACGCATGTTTTCGTCGTCGTGTGTGCAATAGTCAATCACCAGCACGTGCCCACCGGGCCGCGCTAACGACCCGAGGAGGGAAATGACCTGTTGCGGGCGAGGTGCGTGATGTAACAGCCTGACGGCCAAGGCGACGTCAGCACCCCCGAGCTCCTGCACCCGCGACAACACACACGGATCTTCGTAATCTGCCTGGATGAGCTCCACGTGGTCGTACTGGCGGCTCGACAACCTGCGCGAGGCAGTCTTGAGTTGTTCTTCGGATCGATCCACCGCGATGACACGATCGAAGAGCGGCGCTAATAACTCGACGAGCGCGCCATCACCGGTGCCTATGTCCACGGCAAGACCGTGGTGCGGCAGCAAGGCGCGCAACGCCGTGAGGTACGCAGACCACTCGGCAACCGGAGGAGTGGCGGCGTCATCACTGGGCTGCGCGAAGAACGTGCGCGTCTGCTCGTCTCGCGCCTTGATGATGTCGGCGACTCGGACGAGGCTGCCATCCTCGCCGCACAGCTTGCGCCCTGCCTCCACGGCGTCGGTCAACAACGGGTCGCCGTTCAAATCGGGCGTCAACCTCGCGAGGGCACGCGTTCCCTGGCGCCGCACCACCACCAGCCCAGCCTCGCGTAGCTGCTTGAGATGCTTCGACACGTTTGGTTGGGCCTCGCCAGTCAGCTCCGCGAGCTCTCCAATCGAGAGCTCGTCCTCGGAGGTCAGCCCGATCAAACGCAGCCGGCTCGGCTCGCCGAGCAAGCGATAGAGCTCCCACCTCGGGGCTTCGGCCAACGTAGACCCCATCTGATCCATATATTCTAGTATTCGCATAAATGCAAGAATATGGTCCTCTGGCCCTGCAAATGGCGGAAATTAGGCGCTTTCGTGATCAGTCGCAGGCTGGAGCGCGGGCAACGAAGCGAGCTTCTTCGCCGCCTCGAACGCCTGCGCCGTGAGCGCTAACTGCTGGAGGGCACGCACGGTCTTGGCCGAAAGCTTGGGCGCGCCTGGGCCGCAGAGGAACTGCGCCGCCTGCGAGAACGCCCCAAGGTCGCGAACGGCCTTTACGTAGTAGCCCTCGGCAAAGCTCCCACCCGTTTCGCATGCCGCTTCGAGAAGGGGGATCGCATCGTTGGACCGGCCGAGCTCCACTAGTACCGCGCCTTCGAGTGCCGGGTCGGCATTACGGTCCCCAGACATCGAACGAAGCGCCGCATGGGCTTCCTGGGGCTCGCCGCCGAGAAGCCGCCCCCACGCAAGGAGGTGAAAGGCTTCGTCGAGCTC
>JAPUKT010000270.1 GCA_027295555.1 Deltaproteobacteria bacterium | reverse complement strand
AATGAGGTTGAAGTCGACATGCGCCTCGGCCGCGTGGTAGGTGAGCTTGCCCCAAGTGAGGTACACCTCACTGCCGTCCCCGTCCGACTCGAGGAATGCGACTTCGGCGATGGTGCTGAAGGTAGCGCTCTTACCCGTCCTGGCGCCGGTGGGGTCGTAGGTCTCGAACTGAAGTTGTCCAGGGAAGGCTCGAGTCACGGCGAACCCACCGTCGACGGCAGCGACCGACCCCAGGCCATCGAACACCTCCTCCTTCTTGACGGCCAACACCCCTTCGTCGATCAATCCGTCGCAGTCGTTATCCTCGCCGTCGCACACTTCCGCGGGGCCACTATCTGGAACCCCGTCGCAGTCGTTGTCTTTCCCATCGCAGACCTCTGGCGCCGGCCCAATGGCCCCCTCACACACCACGCCCGCCCCGTCGCCTGCACAGACGAACGCGCCAGCAACACATTCGCCAATACCCGCGCCCTCGCCACATGGTTTGCCGAGCTCGGGCCAATCTTCGTCGACCCCATCGTTGCCGTCGTTGTCGACACCGTCGCAGCGCTCCGCGGTGGGAGCGGGATTGGGGTCGGCTGGCGCGAGCTTCACGCACGTTCCCTCATCGTCGACGAACGCTTTTGGGCAACTCAGATCGCCGCATCCGAGGACAAGAAGCGAAGCGGCCATGATGGCTGCGGGATAGAGAAAGGGTCTCCGGACGGCGACTAGAGGGTATGATTCTTGGCTTCGGAACATAGCGATGCGCTCGTTTATCGGCGTATCGCCGTCCAAGTTGCGTACCCGAAGAGCGAAAACGAGAATACCGCCTTCGGGGTCTGTCGCGATGTGAACCACCCCACAGGAGCCGGGAAAATACTCAACCCTGACGCTCTGGGCTAGCCCTTTTTCGCCTCGCTGAAATTCGTGACGATTTCTGTGTGAGCGCGGTTTGGCTGGGCGATTCACCCGCCATCGAATATCCTGAGCTCATGCCTCTTAGTCGTCTTCTTCCTTTAGTAGCTCTTGCCGCGGTTCTTGTTGCCTGTGGCAATGATGGGGCGCCCGCGCCTGTGGCGCTGGCGGACTTGGTGCGGTGCGACATCACGCAGGAGAGCTGTCAGCGTGCGATTTTCGAGTCGGTGGCGGAGAGCTTGGACGCCGATTCGACGTCGATGCCGTCGATTCGAACGATTTCGGTCGAGCAGTTCGAGAAAGAGGTTCGGAGTGGCGTCAGCAACGACGACTTGATGGGGGATGACCCCGAGACGCGGGGGCTTCGCCTGATCGGGTTCATCCCGGATGCTGCCGAGAGCGCGACCGAGACCGAGATCGACTACCGGGTGAGTGCGATCGCCGCGTACTACAGCAGCGGGAGCGGTTCGATCACGGTCATCGACCGCGACTACGAAGTGATCAGCGCGCAATCGATTCTGGCGCATGAGTTCGTGCATGCGATTCAAGACCAGCAGTTTGGGATTCGGTCGGTCTATGCCGACGTCAGCACCACCGACGGGGTGATGGGGGCTCGGACCGTCATCGAAGGGGACGCGACCTACTCGTCGTTTGCGTGGGTTTACGAGCAGCTCAACTACGCGCCCGACTCGATCGACTGGGATCGAATCTATCTCGACTTCCAAGAGGGCTCACGAGAACAGGCCGCGGATCTCGAGATTCCGATCACGGCTTCCGCGTCGGGCTTCCCTTACTCTTTCGGGATCGAGCTCATCGGCCGCGCGACACAGGACCAAGGCCTCTCCGGACGCGCAGCGTTCCTCATGGCGCCGCCGCCTTCCGCGCTTGCGTCGATGCTTGGCTACGAGGGCTTCGTCACCAATGGTTTCACGCCGATCGACGCGCCGGAGGACGCATTCCCTTCGCCGGTAGCAGAGAGCGAGCTGGCTCTCGAGGATCGTTACGGTGCCTGGTACGTGCTCGCGACGCTGTTGCGCCTCGGGTTCAACGAGCTTGCCGCGTGGGTGTACGCCGGCGAGTGGCGGGGTGACGAGCTCGGCATCTTCGAAAGCGGCTCGGAAGTCGTGGCGGTTTGGCGCATTCGGTTTGCGGAGGACCCGAGCTTCATGGTCGACGCGATCAACGAGTCGGATCGCGACGTCGCCTGGTCAGCGGTCGCGCAGGGCAATGACGTGTTCATCATCGCCGCGGAGAGTGATGCGTCGTTGGCGCTCTGGGAGGCGCAGCCGCTCGACGTCGTGGCCTCTGTGCTTGCTTCGGTCCCGGACGTGCGCAAGGGGATCTCGGGCACGGGTCCACTTCGCTGCAACCCGCCGCGCTTCCCGGTCGACGACGGCCTCGAATAGCCTCCAAAACCTCGGTGCATCGGAAACGCGATTTTCGCGTTGACCACCCGCTCGCCTTCCCGCAAACTAGAACACGTTCTACCTCCTCCCTGAGCCCCCAAGAAAAGGGGACTGTCCCCTTTTCCTGGGGGTTGATCCTAGGTGTTTGAATGAAGACCGAGATTTGTGAGCGATTGGGGACCGAGTTCCCGATTTTTGCGTTTAGTCACTGCCGCGATGTCGTGGCGGCCGTCAGTCGGGCGGGTGGGCTCGGGGTGCTGGGCGCGGTCGCGTACAGCCCGGAGCAGCTCGAGCTCGAGCTGAAGTGGATCGATGAGCACGTCGACGGCAAGCCGTACGGCGTGGATACGGTCATCCCCGCCAAGTACATCGGCAAAGACCAGGGCGACATCAGCAAAGAGCAGCTCGAACAGATGATCACCCCCGCGCACCGCAAGTGGATCAACGACCTTCTCGATCGCAACGGCGTGCCCCCGCTTCCCGACGACGTCCAACAGATCGAAAGCCTTCTCGGTTGGTCGGCCTCCGGTGGTCGCGCGCACTTCGAGGTCGCGATGAAGCACCCGATTGCACTCATCGCCAATGCACTCGGCCCACCCCCCGAAGACATCATCAGTCAGGCGCACGACAAGGGGGTCGTGGTTGCGGCTCTTTGCGGAACCGCGAAGCAAGCGATCAAGCAAAAGAACGCAGGCGTCGACATCGTCATCGCTTCCGGTTACGAGGCCGGTGGCCACACCGGTGAGATCGGCTCGATGGTGCTTCTGCCACAGGTCGTCGATGCAGTGGCGCCGACACCGGTGCTCGCCGCAGGCGGGATTGGCTCCGGTCGACAGATGGCTGCTGCCCTCGCGATGGGTGCAGAGGGCGTATGGACCGGCTCGATTTGGCTCACCACCGAGGAGTCCGATTCGATTCCGTCGCTTGTCGACAAGCTGCTCGTCGCAGATTCGACCGAGACGGTGCGCTCGCGCTGCATCAGCGGCAAGCCCGCCCGTCAGCTCAAGACGGCCTACACGCGTGCGTGGGACGAGGACCCGGACTGTCCGGGCTACCTGCCGATGCCGCTTCAGTTCATGGCCACGGCGGAGGCGACCCAACGTATCACGCGCTTTGCGCAGACTGGCGCGGAGGGTTCGGATACGCTTCTCGGTACACCGGTGGGTCAGGTCGTGGGTCAGATGAACACCCGCAAGCCCGTCCGTCAGGTGATCGAGGAAATGGTCAGTGAGTATATCGACGCCGTCGAGCGCGTGTCGAACTTGCTCGCCGAGTCCGAGTAGACACAACGCCCTCTATTTCTCACACTGGCGAGCCACGTCGCGAACGCGATTGGCGAGCCGGCCCGTACGATTGGCCTTGAGGTAGCGGCTCGCCATCTCGCAGCCTTCTTCCGTCGGCCCGAGTAAGACCGCAAGCCTGCCAGCGGCTACCGGCATGGGCACCGGAGCATTGGCGGCAAGGCGGAGCCGCTCCTCGGGGGAGCGCTCACGGTCCTCTTCGATGTCTGCGTGCAAGAGGAACACATCGGCGTCGTTTGGAACGAGCTCCGAGGCACGCTTGGCGTGTCGAACCGCCAGCCCGCGCTTTTCGTCGGCGAGTGCGAGACGTGCTTTGACCACCAGCTCCCAGACCTGGACCAGCGCGCTCGGCGGTGGCGGTGGCTCGGTCGCGTCCTCGGGCACTTCAGCTGCGCGCTCGAGGGTCTTTTCGGCGCCCAAACGACGTCGGTCATAGACCTGCGCGAGGGCGAGCCCGGTTTCCGCGGTGCGAGCGTCGGCGCCGAGGCGTTTCGCCTGTTGGTAGTAGCTCGCGGCCTTGGAGTACTGCTCGGCCTGCAAGTAGACGCGGGCGCCGGCGAGCCGGAGGCCGGCGTTGCGGTTGTGACGGCTCACCGCGTTTCGCATCGTGGTGAACCCGCTTTGTCCTGCGCCCGTGCGCACGAGATAACGGATCCGTTGCTCGTCTGCGCGGAGGTCGCGCACCTTGGCGTCGTTCATCTGCTGCATGGTCTCCCCGGCGCGTGCGAAGTCTCCGGTGTCGATCAGGAGCGCTAAGAAGCCGGATAGTGCCCGTGGTTGCTCGGGATCGAGTTGCAGGGCCTTTTCGTAGCTGACCTTGGCTTCGTTCGGGTCGCCTACGGCACGTGCTGCATCGCCGCGAAGCGCATAGAGGCTCGCGTCGTCTGGGCTGAGCTCGACCGCGCGGTCCAGCTCGGCGACGGCCTTGGCGGGTTCTCTCTTTGCGAGCAGGACGCGCGCGTGGCTTCCATGCGCCCAGCCCTCGCCATCGAAAGTACCAAGGGCGGCGGTGGTGATCGAGTCGGCTTCCGCGAGCTGGTTCGACGCGATGTAGGCCGCCGCGGCGGTGTCGACCAAGGTCAAATGATTGGGGTGTGCAGCTAGCGCCTCTTTGAGAACGGCGATTGCTTGCTCGGTCTCTCCGTCTTCCATCAGCATCCGGGCGAGTGCATCCGATGCGGCGACGCCCCAAGACGGATCCTTCGCGGCCTCGCGGTACAGCGCTACGGCGCGGTCGCGTTCGCTGGCCCTGGGAGAGCTCTTCCAGAGCTCGGCGATCGTGAGCGCTCGAAACGGCGAAGAGACATCTTTTTCAGGGCCCAAACGCGCCCCCGACAGGGTGGCGAGCCCGGCCTTGAGGTCACCGACCTGGGCATACCACCACGCGATGACGTGAGCGCGATTCGAAAGGTCAGCCGAAGGTCCACCCGACAGTCGTTTCAACAGTCGCCTGGCTTCCCCTGAGCGTCCGAGTGCCAAGAAGAGTCGGGCCGTGCCGACGATCAACGGCTCGTCGACTTGCACCTCTTGCTCTGCGGCTGCGCGGGCGTGAGCATACGCCGCGCCGATCGCGCCGCGCTGATATGCGAGCACGCCTTCGATCAACTCGGCCCAGGCCTTCTGAACCACGGTCGCGTTGGAGTCTTCGCGCACGCTCTTCGTGAGGGAGAGCGCTTCTTGCGTGTTGCCTTGTTGTAGGCCGACGATGCGAGCGCGCACGATTCGTGTCGCTGGTGTCTGTTCGTCTGCGGCGTCGAGCACCGCAAACGCCGCGTCCGGGCCGTCGGTTTGCGCGGTGACGAGAGCGAGCAGTGCGGCCGGCTCGGGCGCGCCGGGGCGCAGCTCAACCGCGCTTTGAGCGTGGGGCAGGGCCTGCGCCCACTGGCCGCGAGCGATCGCGATCATCGCCCGTCCGCGGAGGAAGGCCGCCGCCTGGTCCCCGTACTGCGCTGGCCGCTTTGCTTCGGTGTGCGCCCCACGCGCATCCCCTCGAGCGAGCAGCGTGTAGACGCGCGCGATCCGTTCGTCGGGATCATTTTCCTGGCCGGGTTCAATCAGAAGCGCTTCGGCCTCTTTCAGTCGCTTTTGGTCGCCCCCGAGCGCTGCGGTGGCGAAGAGACGCGCGCGCACAGCGTCCTTCGGATCGTCACGGAGCAGCATGAGGGCCTCGTCGATAGTCTCCGGGCTACTGTCGTCGATCACATCGTCGAGCGCGGAAGCGAGACGGCTGTCGTGAATCCAGCCGAGCGCCAAATGCCCGATGTAAAGAAAGATGACCGCGGCGACGGCCGCCAGGGCGAGCCTTTGGATGCGTCGCTTGAGCGCCTCCTCGGGCGGTAGAACGATCTTCTCCACCGGAGAGATCGCGGGCGACGCGTCGGCGACCTTGAACAAATCAGACGGGTCTCTGCGCGAGCTCGAGTCCTTATCGGCCACCGTACATCCCTCCCCGACGACAAGCGCCCTGGCCGGATATTGTCGCGTCAAGAGGGTGGTAGATGCAAGTCCACAGGCCACCTAAAGCAGGAACGGAATCACCGCGCGCCGCTCTTTCGGGTAGTCGCTGAAGTGCTCGAGGTACCAGCGATGGTTGGAAAATGCGCGTGGGATGAGATTCGAGGCCGTAAAGAAGACAAAAACGAGGGCGGGGGCCGTCCAGGCGGCCAACGCGAATCCGGTCCATTCGACCAGCTCGCCGAAGTAATTGGGGCTCGAGACCCAGCGATAAAAGCCGCCGTAGGGGATCTTGTAACCGCTTTCCCCGGGTTTTCGGAGGTTTCGCAAGATGGCGTCCGACTGGTGGTTGATCGCGTACCCGGTCGCGAAGACCAACACGCCGATGATGAACCGGGGATCTGCGAGCCAGGCGGCACTGAGCAAGTGGGGCGCGAGCACCGTGATGGCGAAGGCGTTGGTCGAGCCGTTGGCGGTATTGAAGGCGATCGCCAGGCCGCCTGTGAGGATGGGCTCACGCTTGTCACCACCGCGCATCCGGAACGGATAGATGAACGACCGATAGATGTAGTGCCCCATGTACATCCCGAGCAGAATCAGCGGGACCGGTTTGAACGCGTTGTCGGACATGAAGTACACGACGACGAACGAGATCGGAGACGGCGCTTCCATCAGGACCCACAAGACGGTCGCGTTCATCGTGGGGCCCCAGCCTTCGCGTAGGTGTCGCCCGTAGGGCGCCGAGATGAACGACAAGACGAAGAACGACACGATCCCCATCACGACGATGCCGAGGAGGCTCCACGTATAGAGCGGGTGGGCTACCAACGATTCGCTAAGGGCTTCGGTGATGGGCATGGGCTCTCGCGGCGGGTCTCGGATGGGCCTAGACTCGCGGCGTGGCCCCTAATTGGTTCATCGCGTTCCCGATGCAAGTGGAGGGTTTACGCCTCGTACTGGAGCCACCGCGGCTCCGCGTCTTCGTCACGGCCGATCTGCACTGCACCTTGGGCTTTCTCGGTTCGGTGGCCGAGGCGGATGCGCGGCGCGCTTGGAGCCGGATCCCGGATCTCCTGAATTCCGAAGCGATCGGCGGCTCATTCGCCGAGGTGAAGCCGCTCGGGAACCCTCGCAAGCCGTCCGCGTTGTCCGCGATGGTCGGAGAAGGACGTGTGCCGTTGTGTGCGATGATCGACCACGCGCGTGCGCCGCTCTTGGAAGCTGCCGGCGCTCCTCCGGATGAACGTCCCCCGTTGCCGCATATGACCATCGCCCGCATTCAACGACGGGCGTCATCGGCGGAACGCAAGGCGGCGCTCCGGTGGGCGCAGTCTCTGGACCTCGCGGATGCCTCGTTCGTCGCAGCAGCGGTCGCCCTCTATACGTGGGCCGATGATCGGCGAGAGCGGCTCTTTCAGATCGTCGAGCAGCGTTCTCTTGGTTCTTGAGTGCTTCGCGACGGCCACCCGATCGGGCGAGGCGACCCACCGATTTGTGTGGTGGCTCGCGCTAGCCGGGAGCTGCACTCGCCGGAACGTAGCTTTTTCGGAGCAAATCGGGTTCAATGCCGCCTAGGCAAAACGGACCATGTGGAAGAAGGGAGTCTTTGGCATAGTTTCGGCGGCCTTCCTTGGCTATGTCGCATGGGTCGCGTGCCTCAGCCCGACCCGCCACCAGATCGAGTGGGACGTCGCAACCCGGGTGAGCAACGTCCTCGAGCGCACGGGGTTCGATGACATCATGCCCGTGGTCGAAGGTCGGGATGTCGAGCTCCAGGGCGAGGTGGCGTCGAGGGCCGAAGCTCAGCGTGCGGAGCGCATCGTACGCAATCTGCGGGGGGTTCGAGTGGTGCATTCGCAGCTGGGCATCGCCGATGGAGAGGCCGATGGAGACGCTGCGGGGCGCCAAAGGGGAGGGGATACGTGACGTACCTGGTGTTACAGATGATCGGGGCATTACTCGTATCGGCTGCGTTCGGCGCCATCATACTGTGGCTGGCCCAGGTTCTTTGGGGGCGCTTCGGGGCGCCCCTTCGCGCCAAGACGCTCGAATACGAGCTCGACGAAGCGCGCATCGATATGACTTCACAAAACGAACGCATCGAGGCGCTGCACAGGCAGCTCGCCAAAGCCAACGAGAAAAACGACTCGCTCCAGCGGTCCAAGCGCCAACTCACGGCCACTCTCGACGCGCGCAACCAAGCCATGCGCGAAGTCGAAACACGGCTGTCTGAGATTCCGGAGGCCCCGCGCCCCACGTCTCGTGAGTCTGCAGAAGACCTTCGTCGTGAGCTCCGGTTGGCCGTCGAAGAGCGCGACGAGGCCCAGGCCGCTCTTCGGCAGGCCGAGACACGTCAAGAGCGCCTCAGCACCGAGCTCGAGGTACTTCATGGGATTCACGAGCGCATGCTCGACGACATCGAGCGCCTCAAAGGGCGCATCCGCGGGGCCGAGCTCGAGGTCAAGACCAGCGGCGAATCGAGGCCGCCGGCATGGCTCATGGTGCAACCCTACGGGCCGCGCGACGATCTGCAGCGCCTCGAGGGCGTCGACCCCAGCCTCGAGCGAGTGCTCAACCGTCTGGGCATCTATCACTACCACCAGATCGCGCGCTTCGAGACATCAGATGTCGAGTGGGTCGCCGAGCACGTAGAGGGCATCCCGGCGCACATGATCCGCGACAGTTGGATCGTCGACGCGGTGCGGCTGTCGGGCGTGCCGGCCGGCAACTGATCAGGACGCCGCGTCGAGTGCTCGGTCCGCCAGACCGGTCAAGGCTTCGCGTGCGCCTTCGAGGTCGCCTTCCAGCTCTACGATGAGCGCGTCCGCGCCTTCGGTGGTTTCGAGCTCTTCGAGCTTGCGGCAGGTCATGCCGAACCGACGTGCGCCGAGTTGCTGACTGCTGCCGCAGACCATGTGGGCCGCGGCGCGGAGGGCTTGAAGATCTCCACTGAGGATCGCGGTCTTCATGCGAGCGATGTTGTCCTCTGCGGTTCGGAAGAAGCTGTCGATGACACTACAGAGAAAACCGGGCTCTTCTTGTTCGAGGTCCAATAGCTGCGCGGTGATGCTCGTGTCGAGAGCGTTGGGCGGGAACTGCGACGTCCTCGTGTCGGGTCGGGCAGCCCACCGCGTGAGCGCCATCTGCAGTTGTCTCTGCGTAAAGGGCTTCGAGAGGTAGTCGTCCATTCCGGCGGCAAACGCGGCTCTCCGGTCCCCCGCCATGGCATGGGCGGTCAGCGCGATGATTGGCACGCGACGCTGGCCAGACTGCGCTTCGCGCTCACGCAGGGCTCTGGCCGCCTGATAGCCATCCATCTTGGGCATCTGCCCGTCCATCAGAACAGCCGCATAGGGGTTAGCCCGGTGCAGCGCCTCGAGCGCAGCCTCGCCGTCAGTGACGGTGTCCACTTCGTAGCCGAGGGCCTCGAGGTGTGCCTGCACCACCTTGCGGTTGATGACGTTGTCCTCGGCAACCAGAATGCGCATCCCGTTCGATTGCATGTTTGTGGGGATTGGGACGGGAAGAGACGGGCGCTCTGGGTCGTCCGGAAACAGGCTCCGATTCTGCGTTCTGTCGAGCGTCTTGAGGAGCGCGGCAATGATCTTGGCGCGACGCACGGGCTTTTCGACGTGGACATGAATGCCCGCGTCGATCATGTCGCTGATCTCATGGCGGTGTGAGCATGTGGCGATGACCGAGCTACCGACCTTGGTGGCGGCTTTTGCGACGTCATAGGCTCGCGTTCGCCAGTCCTTCCCGAGGCTCCGCAGGTCGATCAGGGTGACGTCGGGATACGGCGGTGCACGGAGTGTTCGCATCGCGCCATCGAAGGTCGTCGTCGTCCAGACCAACATACCCCAGCCCTGGAACTGGGCGTTCAAGGTCTCGCGCGCGCGATGGTTGCTTTCGAGAAGCAGCACCCGCATTCC
>JAPUKT010000027.1 GCA_027295555.1 Deltaproteobacteria bacterium | reverse complement strand
ATTTCTGGGCTTCCTCGCCGACGTTGACCTGAATCAACACCTCGGTTTCGTAGGCGCCGGCTTCGGCGCGTGCCGAGAGGGCCTCGGCGAGCCGAATCGAGTCGAGGGCGTCGACGGTAGCCCGGGCGCGTTCGACGAGCTTGATCTTGTTGCGCTGAAGATGACCGATGAAGCGCCATCGAAGCCCCGGAAGGTCGCGCAGGGCGTCGGCTTTTTTTGCGAGCTCCTGGGCATAGTTCTCCCCGAAGACGCGGAGGCCCGCACCATATGCAGCGCGAATGCTTTCTTCGGTGTGTGCTTTCGACACCGCGACGAGCTCGACCGAGCCCGGATCACGGCCCGCGCGATCGCACGCCCGCTCAATGCGCTCCCGGACGCGATCGATGTTGCCCACGATGTCGAGACTCAAGGCCATTGATCCAACGCGCCGTGCTCGAGGAGCAAGCCAACCACCTCGGCGGCCGGCAACCCGACGACGTTGGTGTACGATCCCTCGAGGCGGGTGACAAAGCCGCTCCCGAGGCCCTGCACCCCGTAGGCGCCCGCCTTGTCGCGGCTCTCGCCGGTCGCTACGTACCGACGGAGCTCGTCGAGACCAGCCTCGCGAAACCACACTCGCGTTTCGACGACGCGACATTCGAGCACGCCGTGGCCAGCCTTCCCGAGGACTACCGCCGTGCGCACGACGTGGTCGCGCCCAACTAGGAGCCCGAGCATGCGAAGCGCATCGTCGTCGTCGACGGGCTGGCCTAAGCGTTCCCCGTCGACACACACCACCGTATCGGCAGCGAGAACGAAGATCCCTGCATCGTGAATCGCATCGAGCACATCTGTGAGCTTGGCGAGAGCGGCCGCGCGCACGAACGCAGTGTCGTCTTCTACGGCCAACGCGGTCTCGTCTGCCCCGCTCGGATGCACCTCGAACGTGAGCCCCAAGGTCTCCAAAATCTCTGCGCGGCGCGGAGAAGCGGACGCCAAGACGAGCCGATGCGGGACCGCGCTCACGCCTTGGCCTCGAGATGTGCGCGATAACGACGCAAGTAGCTCTGACTCACCTGCTCGGGGTCGAGCTTCAAGCATTTCGCAAACTCGGTGACGAAGCCGCGGACGTACACCGCGGCCGGAAGCTCGTCGAACTCGTCTTCTTCGATGCACCGAAGGTAGTTCATGCCGATCTTGGTGCGTTCGCTGATCTGTTCGAGGCCCGTCCCCTGCGACTCCCGCACGGCGCGGAGCAACGCCCCCGAAAACTCGGTATCCGGCGTGATCGTCGGCGCCGGCGGAAGCTCCCCCGCTGGGATGGAGTTCTCTTCGGCCTTGGTCTCGGCTTCCGGCGGCTCAGGAAAGACCGAGATTTCGTACGGCCGACGGCGCGAGGGGTCGAGAAGGACATCATGGGCCTCGTCGATCCGCGCCCGCACTGCCTCGAGCCCCTCCTGGTCGAAGAGGCCGAAGGTCACGATGTTGTCCGGGTCGAATACCGCGCACATCCGTTTGTACGCGCGGCGAATCTCCTCGTCGGTGGCACCACGTTCGACCTCGAGCAGGTCGTAGTGGGAATTCCCCGGCACTTCGCGCCACGGTGTGCGGTCTCGCCGGCTCTCCTGCGCGGCAAAGAGCCGACGTGCGATCTTTTCGATGTTGCGGCTCGCGCGGCTTCCCGGACTTTCGAGGAGCAGGGGTCGACGCTTGCGCGATGCCGTCCGCACCGCATCGTCGTGCTCGACGTACCCGAGGTACTTCAGATGGACCCCGAAGCGACGGCGCACGGCCACGGCGATTTGATCGCCGAGCTCGAGGTCGGCGCGAAGGCGCGCTTGGTTCACGATGAACGCAAACTCGAGAGTGCTCATCTGGTGGCGAAGCTCGCGACCAAGTGCGGGCGACTCTCGTTGCGTCAACGCCGCGATGTCGGCTGGGATCGGTGTCTGACCTGCCTTGGCAAACGCGGTGTGAAGGACGTTTCGATCGTCTTCGTCCTCGACCTTCTCGAGCACCACGTGGGCAAACGCTTTTCGAACCAGCCTGTAGAGGCCCGTTACCGCATTCGGCTCGGGCATCGTCACTGCAAGGCGATGCTCCGCGTTGCACCAAAACCGAACCGCCACGTCGGTCGTGG
This sequence comes from Deltaproteobacteria bacterium, assembly GCA_027295555.1. GTDB lineage: Bacteria > Myxococcota_A > Polyangia > Polyangiales > Houyiibacteriaceae > SG8-38. The sequence continues at coordinate 12,371 of JAPUKT010000027.1, read as the reverse complement.
TCGAGCCCAGGTCCACCACCGCGAAATCCGCGTCCTGCTTGGCGAGTCGGCCCTGCAGCTCACGCAGCGAGCTCCGTCGAGCACTGCCTCGGTGTGGCTCGCTTAGGCCACTGTCCATCAGATGCAGCCCCGGAACCGGGCCCTCGACGGGCTCGCGTGGCGGCAGCGTGTTGACCATCTCCGCGTCCAGCTCCGTGCCGGCGAACAAGCTCTCATCCTCGGCGCCAAACGCAGGGGCCGGTGCAATGTAGGGCGCAACCCGCGGACCCACCCCCAACGTGGAATGAAGGTCCGAGCCCGCCGGATCGGCGTCGACCGCCAAAACGCGCTTTCCGATGGTCGCTAGGTAGATCGCCAAGTTGGCGCTGAACAACGACGTGCCAACGCCGCCTTTGGCCCCGAGGATGGCGATCGTGGTCGGGCGCATCGAAGCGCTCTTACCAACCGTTAGATCATCACGCAACGAAAGTCGCTACGGCGCTCAGTCTTCGGCGTCGCCAGTCGAACGGAGCGGAAACGGATAGAATCGGGGCTGCCGGACGCCGCCACCGACCTCTTCGCCCTCGGTGGTCTCTTCGATCAATGGGTCGGCCGAACGCCACCGGTCGCCGCTTCCAGGCTTTTTGCCCGAGGTCTTGATACGCACCCTGCCTATCGGGGCGCTCATCTTGGGTTGAGTCGCCATCGGTCTCCCGGCTCGTGTAGCCTACTTTAACCCTAATGGATGTTTCCAGGAAAAGCACAACTCGAGGGCACTTCGCGGCAAGGGCTGGTAGATTCGCCCCGCATCGTGGGGTCGAACGGTCGAGAAGAAGTCATCGAGGGCGTGGTCGAGGATGTCCTCTTTCGCAGTGATGACGGGCGTTTCACGGTAATTCGACTCGCCTCGAACGGCGAAGGCCCCGGCGCAGACCGGCAAACCGCGGTTGGAGACCTCGGTCAGATAGCGCCGGGCGAGAACGTCCGCCTCGTGGGCCGGTGGACCCAACACGCCGTGTACGGGCCCCGTTTCCGCGTCACCTCCTTCACCCCCACGATTCCGTCCACCGAGCAGGGCATGATGCGCTATCTCGGGTCGGGGCTGATTCCGGGTATCGGACCCGCACTGGCGACCCGCCTCGTCGAGCAGTTCGGGCAAGACACCCTCAACGTCATCGCGACGCAGTCCGCCCGGCTTCGCGAGGTCCCCGGGATCGGCCGTCAGCGCGCCCAATCGATCGCCGAAGCGGTACGACAACGCCGCGTGGAGGCCGAGACGATGAGCTTTCTCCATGCGCTTGGGATGGGCCCTGCCACCGCACGTGACATCGTGCGGAAGTACGGCGCCGACGCGCCGCACATCGTCCGCGACGACCCGTATATCGTCGCGGAACAGATTCGAGGGATCGGTTTTCGCACCGCCGATCGAATCGCAGAGGCGCTCGGGATCGCGGGCGACGACATCCGCAGGGTGCAAGGCGGCGTCCTTCACCTGGTCGGTAAGGCCGTCGACGAAGGACACGTATTCGCGACGCGCCAACAACTCCACGACGGTCTCGAGCAACTCGACGTCCCGTCGGACGCCCTCGACGAAGCCCTGCTGCAGCTGCGCGCCCGCGATTTGATCGTCGTCGAGGATGAAGCCGTATATCCGCCGCCACTCTATCGCGCCGAACGCCTCGTCGCCGATGCGTTGGCCGAGCTCGCGAATCGTCCAAAAATGAAACAGCCGGTCAAAACCCACGACGAGAATCTCAGCGACACGCAACGAAGCGCGGTCGCAGCGTCCCTCGAAACCCACCTTCTGGTGCTCACCGGTGGCCCGGGCACCGGCAAGACGACGACCGTGCGCGCCATCGTGCAGGCGCACGAAGCGTTGGAGCGTCGCGTGGCCTTGTGTGCGCCGACCGGCCGCGCGGCGAAACGACTTTCCGAAGCTGCAGGGGTCGAAGCCAAGACGATCCACCGCCTACTCGAGTGGAACCCGGCCACGGGACGCTTCAATCGCGACCAACGGATGCCGATCGACGCAGAGCTGATCTTGGTCGACGAGGCGTCGATGCTCGACATCCGACTCGCCTCCCAGCTCTTGGCCGCGATTCCCCCCTCCTCCACAGTGGTTCTCGTGGGCGATGTCGACCAACTCCCGCCCGTCGGTCCAGGTCAACCGCTGCGCGACCTGATCGCATCGAAGATCTGCCCCACCGTTCGACTCCACGAAGTCTTTCGGCAGGCCCAGGAAAGCGCCATCGTCCGCGGCGCGCACGCCGTGCTGCAGGGCAACATGCCGGATCCGACGCCGACCGGGACGCGGGGCGAAGGCGACCTCTTCTTGATCTCGGCGAACGATCCGGACACGGTCATCGATCGGCTGGTGCAGGTGCTGAAGCGCATGTCGGTGGCTTACGGTTTCGACCCGCTTGCCGATGTCCAAGTGATGACGCCCATGCGCCGAGGCCCGCTCGGCACGCACAAGCTCAACGAGGTGCTGCAAGACGTGTTCAACCCCGAAAAGCAGGACACCGCGACCCCGATGGCGTTCCGGCGGGGCGACAAGGTCATGCAGCTCCGCAACGACTACGACAAGGACGTCTACAACGGCGATCTCGGCGAGGTGAAACAGATTGAAGGCGGCATCACGTACGTCGTGTTCGACGGCCGCGAGGTTCAGTACAAGGCCGACGACCTCGACGCCATCTCGCTCGCGTATGCCTGCACCATTCACAAGGTCCAAGGGAGCGAGTTCCCGGCCGCGGTCATCGTGCTGCACAACGCCCACTTCGTGCTGCTCAACCGCGCGCTCTTGTACACGGCCCTCACCCGCGCCAAGAAGCTCGTCGTCATGGTCGGCGACCCCAAGGCCATGGCGCGCGCAGCCCGCAACGCGCTGAGCTACGAGACCAACTCGAGGCTGCTGGGGCGGCTTCATGCGCTCGCCTAGCGGTCGAACGCGCGCATCACCGCATCATGAAAGGCGGGGCGAAACCTTCGTATCGCCGCGTTGTCATCCGAGACCGCGACGCGGTTGGTGAGGAGGACCGTCACCAATTGCCGCCGAGGGTCACACCAAATCGAGGTCCCGGTGAAGCCGAGGTGCCCGAACGCATCCGCGTCGATCAACGAGCCCGCGGCGCTCTCGTCCTCGGCCTTCCCGTCCCATCCGAGCCGATGCGTCCCGCCCGGACGCGCGAGGATGGCATGTTGGACGAGCTCTTCGTCGAGCGCCCCGAGTCGACCGTGTAACGCGCTGACCTGCGCCGCCCCGAACCGCGCAACTGTACGAGCTGGCCCAAACATCCCGGCATGCCCTGCCACCCCGCCCAGCGCGGCGCAGTTGTCGTCGTGCACTTCGCCCCGAAGCTCCCGCGCGCGCCACGCCGACCATCCTGTCGGCGCGCAGTGTGTCTTCCACTCTTGGTCACCGCGCGCGGCGCCGAAGAACACCTCGTGGTCGAGGCCGAGCGGTGCGGACACTTCACGGCTCACCAAGTCTCGTAGCGGCGCGCCCGCAGCCCTCTCGAGCGCCAACCCCACGAGGATGTACCCGAGGTCGCTATAGACCGGGCTCCCGACCGTCCCTCGATCCCAATGCGGCAAAAGCTCGGCCAACACCCACGCACGCGCCGCCTCGCTCCCGGACTCAAACGGCAGCGACTCGTAGAACGCTACCCATGCCTCGAGCCCCGAGCGATGGCTGAGCACCTCTTCCCAATTGCGGTCCCCGATCGGCAGGTCCTGCGCTTCCGGAATCAGGTCCGCGACCGATGCGTCGAGGGCAAAAACCCCGGACTGGTGGAGCCGAAGCGCAGTGGTGGCGACCCAAGGCTTGGTCAACGACGCGAGGTCGTAGACCGTATCGACCGCAACCGGGCGGAGGCCTTTTCCGAGCTTGCCCGAACCGACCTCGACGTAAGTCCAAGCACCGCCCTCCCAAAGGCCAACGCACGCGCTCGCACCGGGGAAAACCCCCTCCGCACAGCCAGCCTCGAGTTGCTCCCGAAGCGTGCGCTCGATGCGCATCGACACATCGTCCGCCACAACGGCTGTCTACCCAATCGCGGGTCGATGGTCTACAGGAACCGGAGCGTGACGAAGCTTCCCTACCTCACCCCGGACATCGCCCCCATAGAGGCGGAGTTTCGCGCGACGCCCGAAGACTTCGAAGTCGAGGAGCTACCTGCGTACGCGCCGACCGGCGCCGGCGACCACGTCCTTGCTTTCATCGAGAAGCGCGATCTGACGACGCGCCAAGCGGTGCGCCAGCTTTGCGAGCAGGTCGGCGCCGATCCGAACGGAGCCGGCTGGGCCGGGCTCAAAGACCGTCACGCGGTCACGCGTCAATGGGTGAGCCTCTTCGGCGTGCCCCCCGAACGCCTGCTCGAGCTCGAGCTCGAAGGCCTTCGCGTCCTGCAGGCCGCCCGACACCCGCACAAGCTTCGCACGGGTCATCTCCGGGGAAACCGTTTCCATATTCGGCTTCGCAAAATCGACCCCTCGGGAATCGATCGGATGCGCCGGGTGTTGAGTCAGATCGAGACCGTGGGGCTTCCCAACTATTACGGAGAGCAACGATTCGGTCGTGGCGGTGACAACGCCGACCGCGCGCTCCTGTGGGTGCTCGGCAGAAGCCGCCCACCGCGCAAAGCCTTCAACCGAAAGCTGGAGATGTCCGCGCTCCAATCCGAGCTCTTCAACCGCTGCGTCGCGGAGCGCGTCGAGAACGGCGCGCTCGGCCGCGTGTACCCAGGCGATCTGATGAAGCGACACGACACCGGTGGACTGTTCGACGTCGAGGATGACCTCGAGGAAGCGCAGGCGCGCGCGGACCGGTGGGAGATCAGCCCGACGGGCCCGATCTTCGGCGCGAAAATGCGTTGGCCAAAAAGCGAGTCGCGCGCCCGCGAGGAAGCGCTCCTGAAAGGCATCGAATTAACCCAGGAGCACCTGGCGAAGTGGAAACGCGTGGGCCCCGGGACACGACGGTTCGTCCGCGTTTCAGTGCCGAAAATAGGCGCGTCTGTGAGCGACAATACCGTGGACCTCGATTTCACCCTGCCCGCAGGCTCCTATGCCACCATATTGGTTCGCGAGATCCTCAAGCGGGATGCGTCACCGCCGAAGACCAGCTAAGAAGCGCCCTCCCAAGCGAGGAAACCTATGATCGACATCCAGGAAAGACTCACAGCCTTCGCGATGCTCGGCGCCACGTGGGTCATGTGGCTTCTGATTTTCCTTTCCATCATCGGCGTGGCCATCATCTTCGAGCGCGTCTACTACTTCTTTTCCTCCCGCGAAGACGTGCGAAAGCTTCAAGAGGACATGCGTCTGCTCCTCGCCAAGAACGACCTCGCTGGGATCCGAGAGCGGCTCGGCCAGTCGCAGTCCTTTCAAGCCAAGATCGTCTATTCAGGCGTTGAGGTCGCCGACGACGGCCCCGAGGCGGTAGCCGAGCGCTTGGCAGGCGCCACTTCGATCGCTCGCACGCAGATGGAGCGCAATCTCGGGTTCCTCGGCACGGTCGGCAACAACGCCCCTTTCGTCGGTCTGCTCGGGACCGTCATCGGCGTCATCCGCGCCTTCCACGCGCTCGACGAGAGTGCTGGCAAGGTCACCAGCGGGTTGATGGCCGAGGTCGGCGAGGCATTGGTCGCTACAGCGATCGGCCTTCTGGTCGCCCTTCCTGCGGTCGCCTTTTTCAATTTCTTTCAGCGACTCATTCGGTATCGCCTGACGTGGGCGGATGCGCTCGGCCGTGACCTTCTGGCCCACCTGAGGGGCCTGGCCCACAGGGAGAAGGGCTGAGCATGGCTGGCGGTGCCGGATCGAGAGACGACGACGATCTGATCACAGACATCAACGTCACGCCGTTGGTCGATGTGGTGTTGGTGCTTCTGATCATCCTCATGGTGACCGCGACCGCGATCGTCTCGAAGACGATTCCGATGGAGCTCCCGAAGGCCGCGACTGGCGAGCAAACACCGTCCACCTTGGCCGTGTCGATCGATCAAAACGAGCAGGTCTTCTTGGATATGATCCCCGTCAACACCGAAGAGCTGAGGGCGCGCGTCCGAGCGGCGCGGGAAACCAACGAGGATCTGCGTGCAGTCATCGCTGCCGACGGCCGAGTCCCACACGCCAAGGTCGTCCAGATCATCGATATTTTGCGTCAAGAACGGGTCACCAAGTTCGCGATCAACGTGCGACCCGAGGAGATCGGACGCTAACACCGGGACTCGATGACAGCGATGGCGATAGGGTTCGGCAACACCACCAACTGGGCTTTCGAAGCCACGTGGGTCGTGCTGGCCATCCTGACCCATGCGTTGTTCCTCGGAGGTATGCCGCGGCCGCCTGCCAGGTCGGGACTGGTGGCGCCGACCGATACCGTCGACGTCTCGTTCATCGAAAACGACATCGAAGAGCCGGAGGCCGAGGAGGCGCCTGCCAAGCCCGAGGAGCCAGAGGAGGTGAAGCCGCCTCCGAAGCCCCAGACCTTCAAAGCCCCGAAGGAACCGCCTAAGGCTCCCGAAGAGCCGCCGGCTGCGGCACGGGAGACGCCGGTTGCGTTCGACAATGTGGTTCTGACCAACGAGGGCGACGGCGACTCGTCCTGGACGATCGAGCAAGCGTCCGGCAAAAGCGTCGAGGGCCCCATCGGGAGCCCCAACGCGGCGGTCACCGGCCGGAGCAAGAGCGGTATCGTAGGTGGGATGATCGGAGGCACCGGCATTGGGGTCGTCGTCGACGTGGGCGACCTTTCGAGGGCACCAATTCCACCGGCTTTGAAGCGAAAGATGGAACGTCTCTACCCCAAGAAAGCGCACGCGGAGGGGGTGGAGGGCGAAGCGGTAATCCGACTGCAGATCAGCCCGGATGGCTTGCCCACCAAGATTCGCGTGATCTCCGAGAATCCGACCGGATATGAGCTCGGCGATGCCTGCGTGAAGACGCTCAAGGGCGAGGGTTGGGAACCGCCGTTGAACAAAGACGGCGAACGGGTCACCACGCGCGTCACCTACCGATGCGGCTTCGAGATTCGGCATTGATCCGCCACGAGCGTTACCTGTTCGGTGCTCTAGGGTTTCGGCACTTTCTTTGACCCCTCCGAGCGAGCGACGGTAGGTCTTCGGGCATGCGGTGGATGCTGCCCGGCTTACTTTTGCTTTCACTCGGCTGCTGGCCTCAGGGGGGCGATGAGCTCCCCGGTGAGTTGATCGGTCAATTCGAAGCGGTTGGGCTGATGGTCGAGCAGAGCTGTGGTGCGGCGATTCCCGCGCAAGATCCGCTCGACCTTACGTTCGAGCTACGCCTCGAGGAGAACGGCCGCGCGTTCTGGCGCCAGCCGGGCGGTGCGGCCTTCGCAGGCACTGGGTTGAACGATGAGTACACGTTTCAGGTGAGTCGAAGCTGGTTGGTGGTCGAGCCCGATCAGTTCCGCGGCTATGTCGGATGCTCCGTCACCCAGCGCGACATCTTTACCTTCGTTCTCGAAGAGCCCGAGGTCGATCCGGCGTCCGACGCGGGGGTCGACATGGAAGAGACCGACAGTGAGGAGGCGGTAATCGACCCAACCCTGGTGAAGCTCACCGGCTCACAAAGCACCGACATCACGCCACTGACGGGCTCGGACTGCCGACCCGCCGTCGCCGCCCTCGGTGGCCCCTTCCTCGCGCTCCCCTGCCGAATCGAGTACGTGCTGACCGGCAACGGGATCTGAGCCCGTACCAGCAGCGTCAGCGCCAGCGTCGCGGTCTACTCGGCGGGTGACTGCGTCGTATTCGCGGGAAGCAGTCGGGGCGGCAGGCCCTTCCGCAGCAGGGATCCTCTCACGCCACCCAGCCGAGCGTCAGCCGATCGTCTTCCCCGAGGTTCGCCGTCGTGCCGAGCGTTCTCCCCTCGCGAACGAGAACGTCTCGCAGCCACCGCGCATCTCGCTTCGTCGCGCGTTTCAGTTGAAAACGCCGTAGCTGCAGCGGAAGCATCTCCACCCGTCGGAGCTCGCGGCTCACCGGACTCATGGACACCAAGTACATCAACGCCAAGTCGCCGCGGTATTTCTCGTGCCCGCGAATGCCTTCGTAGTCGTTGATGAAATCACCGCAGCCATAGAGAATGAGCTTGCGGTGGTAAACTTCGATTCCTTTGACGTGGTGAGACGAGTGTCCATGTACGACATCCACACCGGCATCATCGATCAATCCGTGTGCGAGCTCTCGATGGATCCTTGGAATCCGGTAGCCCCAATTGCTGCCCCAGTGAATGGACGCAACGACGATGTCTCGTGGCCGCCGCACGGCTTTGACTTGCCGCGCGATGCGGCTCACGTCTCTGGAGTCGTCAAGTAGGAGATTGACTCCCGGCTTGTCGATCGATGCCGCCCACGACTTCGGAATGCCGCTGCTGGTCGACCCCAATCCGATGACCAGCACTCGGCCCTTGCCCTCGACATCGCAAACGGCGGGCGGAGTGGCCTCTTTGTCGTTCCGTCCTACCCCTGCGGTTTTCAAGCCCGCACTCCGCAGCGTTTCGAGGGTCTCGAAGAAGCCGCTATCGCCCCAATCGAAAATGTGATTGTTGGCGAGCACGCAGCAATCGATGCCTGCCACCGTGATGCACGGAATGTTCTCCGGGTTCATTCGATAGTTGATGCCTTTGGGGAGCGGCTTGCCGCTCTTCGTGACGCTCGTCTCCAAGTTGATGATTCTGACGTCGGCGGTTCCGAGCGTTTCCAGCGCATCCCCCCACACGTAAGAGAAACCCACGGGCTTTGTGATCGCGCCGTTGCGCTTCTCTGCGAGCTCCACGTAGGTGAGCGCATTTTTCACGTAGCCTTCGTAAAGTCGGGGATCGCTCGGATGCGGCAGCACCTGGTCGACCCCGCGGCCCGTCATCACGTCTCCGCAGACGAACAGGGTAACCACACCCGACCGTTCGCCCGGTTGTGCGTTCAAGTCCTTGGGCATCAGCGAGCCCAACATTGCAGCGGCCGAAGCCTTTAGCAGTCCCCGTCGGCCCAATTTCATCGCGTACAAGGATGCCCCAATCGAGCGACGAACGCGACGCGACGCACGCGATGTTACATGACGGCTGACCCTCCCGAACGGGTAGTGATCGCTTTGTCGACCGCTGGACGGTCATCCGTCCTACTCCATGTCAAACTCCACACCCTGCGCGAGCGGGAGCTCGTCGGAGTAGTTCACCGTGTGGGTCGCGCGCCGCATGTAGGCCTTCCAGGCGTCCGAGCCTGACTCGCGGCCCCCGCCTGTGTCTTTCTCGCCGCCGAAGGCGCCTCCGATTTCGGCACCGCTGGTGCCGACGTTCACGTTGACGATGCCGCAGTCGGAGCCCTGCGGGCCGCAGAAGGTTTCCGCTTCGCGCATGTCGTTCGTGAAGATGGACGAGGAGAGACCCTGGGGGACTTCGTTATGGATGCGGATGGCGTCTTGCAGGTCGTCGTAGGGGATGACGTACAGGATCGGCGCGAAGGTTTCTTCCATGACGATCGCAGTCTGTGAGGGCATTTCAACAAGCGCGGGACGTACGTAGATGCCGCCCTCGGGTACGTCTTGGCGGACCCGCTCTCCGAAATGCACGGTGCCGCCTTGCGCGCGGGCCCGGTCGAGGGCCGCTTGCATGGCGCTAAACGCCGGCTTGTCGATCAGTGGGCCGACGAGGGTATCCGGCAGTCGGGGATCGCCCACGCTCAGGCGCGCGTAGACGGCACGGATGGCCTCGACGACCTCTTCGTAACGGTCTCGTTGAACGATTAGGCGCCTGAGCGTCGTGCAACGTTGGCCGGCGGTTCCGGCGGCGGCGAAAACGAGGGCACGCAGGGCGAGCTCGAGGTCCGCGGAGGGCGTGACGATGGCGGCGTTGTTGCCACCGAGCTCGAGGAGCGTGCGGCCGAGGCGCTCGGCCACGACTTGGGCGACCGATCGACCCATTCTGACAGAGCCAGTCGCCGAAATCAGCGGGAGGCGCCTGTCCCCGGCCAAAGCTTGGCCGACGTCGGTTCCGCCAATCACGACGCTCGAAACGGTGTCGGGAATGTCGTCCATCGTTTCGCAGGCGCGCATCAGCAACTGGTGGCAGGCTAGCGCGCACAGAGGCGTCCTCTCGGACGGCTTCCAAACGAGGGGATCGCCGCACACCAGCGCGATCGCGGCGTTCCAGGCCCATACGGCAACCGGGAAGTTGAAGGCGGTGATGACGCCGACGGGGCCTAGAGGATGCCACTGCTCGGTGAGGCGATGGGCCGCGCGTTCGCTGGTCATCGTCTTTCCGTAGAGCTGACGACTGAGGCCTACGGCGAAGTCGCAGATGTCGATCATCTCTTGCACCTCGCCAACCGCTTCGCTGCGAATCTTGCCAGCTTCCCAGGTGACCAATACGGCGAGATCCTCGTGGTGTTCTCGCAAGACCTGGCCGAAGCGGCGCACGAGCTCGCCACGCCGGGGCGCTGGGATTCGCCGCAGAACCTCGAATGCTTTGCGGTTTGCAGCGGCGGCGCGTGCGACGTCGGAAGTGGTGGCCCATCCGATCTGACCAAGCGAAGACCCATCGATCGGCGAACGCGCTTCGCAAACCGCCCCAGAGCCCTGAGCACCATCTGCACCGACCCAGACTCCGTGGGTCGCGTCCACGCCGATGCGACCTAGCGCGTCGTCGAGCTCAGTCATATGCCTCTCTTTTCGACCACCGGCCGACCGCCGACTGTGGGCGGAACGAAGTGTTGTCCGAAACGATTGTCCAAGAAAACCTCGAGCGGTACTTGCTCCTGCCGAACGAGGCCACGCGACGGAAGCCTTCCTGCAAAGTACAAGTCCACCATCGCGCAGACGCCTGCCGAGGTGGTCCTTTGGATCGCTGCGCGGACCTCACCGGCGACTTCGATCGGGTACAGCTTGCGAACGTCCGTCGTGCGTCGGTACTCGCCGTTAATCATTCCGCTTGCGGCGCAGAACACCACGACGACATCCTGCTGAGTGCCCGGAACGGCGCGCTCTAGAATGTCGATGACCAGCTCTCGCCGCTCGCACAGGCGCAGGTCCCGCAGCAAGAAGTCCATCAGATCACGGTGGCCGGGGTATCGGATGGTCTTGTAGGTCAAATCGCGCACGCGCCCCTTCAGGCTGTCGCAGAGCGTCCCCAGCCCACCCGATGTGTTGAAAGCCTCGTAGGCATCGCCGTCGATGACGAGCTCCTCCACACCCTCGAGCGGCTCGATCAAGCGGTACTCTCCGTCGACGATCGCCTCGCAGGGTTCGCAGTACTCGTGGATGAGGCCCTCGGGGGACCAGGTCAGGTTGTAGCGGAGCGCGTTGGAAGGGTGTTGCGGGAGCGCGCCAACGCGCATCTCGATGCTCTCGAGCGCGTCGTACTCATGGGTGAGGGAAGCGGCTGCAACGGAAACGAACCCGGGGGCCAGCCCGCACTGGGGCATGAAGATCTGGCCTTGCGCAGCACGCTCGGCGACGCTCGCCACCCGCTTGGTGTTGGCCACGTCTTCCGTCAAATCGAAGTAACTCACGCCGGCGCCCAACGCCGCGCTCGCGATGCCGTGCTGGCGGCTTGGGTTGACGGCGGAGATGACCACCAGATGCTGTTGCATGAGCGCAAGAAGCGTCTCGGTCTGCGAGACGTCGAGAACGACGGTTTGCAGACAGTCGTGCTTCGCGAGGCTACTCAGGTGCTCTTCGTCGATGTCCGCGACGGTCACTTCGTAGTCTCCCGCGGTGGCCAGAAACGCAGAAATCGTCCGCCCAATTCGACCGGCACCCAAGACGAGGACTCGGTGCATCCACTACCCCTTTTGAGATGGCTCTTCTATCTTTATCTTAGAAGAGGTGAGCACCGAAACCCAGTCCTGGGATGGCACCCCGTACAAACCGTGCCCGAAGGTGCAGTCCGTCATCGACGAGACGTTCGGCGATCTGCTGCACGGATCGCCCTGGTTGGCGCAGTTCTCGGAGGCGCTTCGCGTGCAGACCGGCGAGGCCCTGGTACGACGGATCGACCATCTGGCGCTTCCCGCGGACCGCTACGCGCAACGGCTCGCCGACGTCGGATTCACAATCAATGGTGCGGCCGACGCGACCGAGGCACGCGCTCAGCACCCCAACGCTTTCGTCCCCCCGATCTATCTTCGTGACGACGCCCAAGCACGCTGCGCGATTGCGGTGGAGTCTGTAGAAGCCTTCGTCGCGAGCTATCCGAACGCTGATCGCGACGCGACCGTCGAAGGCGCCGAGGGCTCGCCGTCGCGTCGATGCCAGATTGCCAACAGTCCCTCGGTCGACGTCTGGGTCGCCGAGCGTTGGGGCGCCACGCCGTGGGACCTCGACGATCGCAGCGTGACCGAGCGCGAGGACGCCGCGCGACACTTGCAAGCT